>CAWUOD010000028.1:0-13184 GCA_963923115.1 uncultured Singulisphaera sp. | reverse complement strand
CTTTGGCCGAAATGCGCCAACATGAACAGATTATGGCCCTTCGTGGAATTCCCGCGGGGGCGCAAGCCTCGGAATATTTGCGGGAAATGGAAAACAATACGAGACAGCTTAACTCTCTTGAGGAGGAAGTTAACAAACGACGGGAACAGTGGCAAAAAGACTCCGAAGGCACAAGGGTCTATGACCGGGTTCGAAACGCCATGGCGCTGGGCTTGGCCAAGGATGCGTTGGAAACCCTTCTCTCAAGCGATGTCGCGGCCTTTGGCGTGCCCGGCCTCCAGTTGGAAATCCAGTTGCTTCTTTTTACAGGCGCCGCGGATCGAGTTGTCCAATGGACCGTTCCCGAGCTTCTCAACTCCGTGGAGGCGAAGCAGCATCACTGGACCAGGCTTCAGGCCCTGGCCGCGATGGGCCAATACGGATCCGCGCGAAAAGAGGCCCAATTCCTCGCGTTTCCATTCGACACGGATGAATCCAGGCAGCCCCCAAGGGTTTTGGCGGGATTGGTGGTCGGCCAGGCGATTCTTGATGGACTCGACCTGAATTTTGGAGTGGGTGGCGGGGTTAGCTTCGCGTTTTCCAGCCAGCTTGCCTATCGAAAAATGGAGGGATTGGCCGAAGATCTGCGGGGCGAATCCGATGGTCTTGCCCTTGGGGGGCTGATGGCCGTCGAGTCCGGGGATACCGCAATCGCGAGGTCCCAATTCCAGGAGGCGATGCGGGTTTATGCTGATAGCAGGGATTCCGGATGGGATTTCCCCTCCAGAACCCTTTGCGAATATTTCCTGCCACAATTGCAACCAGTCAAATAATGAGGGGGATGAATTGTCCCCCATTGGGAATCTGAACCGATATGCAACTGATCCCTCCCCGGCTTCTTCTCAAGGTGGAACACCTTTGTCCCTCTATCAAAGGATCTTTTGACGGCAAATTTCCGCATCTTGGGGAGAAAGCGGAAATCGATAATTTGGCTTCCATTGGGGGAACCCGGAACTTTGGTGTGATTCGGACGGGTTGGAAACCCGTGGGTCTCTTTTTTCACCTGGAGGTGACCGGGAAAACCCTGGATCCCCAAGGGGCTTTGGACAAACCGGCCCAAAGTGATGGCCTGACACTCCTGATCGACACGCACTACAGTCGCTCCAGTCATCGGGCGACCGCATTTTGCCACATGTTTCATTTTCTCGCCGCGGGAGGGGGGCACGATGGGACCGAGGCCTTTTTTTCCCAGGGGCAAATCAGGCGAGCCATGGACAACGCCCCTGCCGCCCCTGCCGGAAGTGTTTCCTTCAGGTCGAGGCGCTTTCGTGGCGGTTATGAAATCGAAGGATTTTTGTCGGCCGAATCTTTGCACGGCTTCGATCCCGGTTCCAACCGGGAGCTGGGCTTCTTTTATCGGTTGCTGGATCGGGAAAAAGGGGAGCAGACCCTTCTCGCCGGCGCAGGGGATTTGCCTCTGGATGATCCAACCCTTTGGGAAACCCTCAAATTGGTCGATTGAGGCCAAACCTGGCCATGACCAAACCTTGAAAGATTCCCCGGTGCATTTGGCCCGGATTTTAGTCAAAAGCGATCCGGTGATGGCTTAGTCGTTCGGGGCCGTTTGCCGTGATGCGGTAATTTCTCTCGATTCGCATTCCGCCCGTTCCGGGAATGTAAAGTCCCGGTTCAAGTGTAACAACATCGTTTTCCACCAGGGTGTCCCGGGAATCTGCGACAAAAAAAGGCGCCTCCGGGTGTGTCAAACCAAGGCCATGCCCCGCATGATGGCCAAAATACTGGTCCATTCCCTCTTTCTGAAAGACTCCGTTAACGGCGGCGTGGACGGCCCGGGCGCAATTCCCCGCGATGAGTTCCCTTTCTCCCGCGAGAAGCGCGGAAAGGCAAAGGTCCATCATTTCGCGGGATTTGTCGGAGGGTTCGCCGACGGCCAGGGTGGTTGTGAAGTCGCCACGATACCCGGCGATGACAACAGAAAAATCAAGAATAAAAAGATCGCCTTTTTGGAGTATGCGATTTGTTGGAGGACCGCCTTTTCGCTCGGGACCGGGGCTTACGGCGAAATCCCCATAGGTGATCACCGCCCGGCCCGCGGACAATGTCGCCTCGTGGGCGACCCCGGCATAGAGCTCTAATTCGGTCATGCCAGGTCGGATATTCGCACGGGCCCAGGCATGGGCGGACTCCTGGGCGCAAATGGCGGTGCGGATCATGGCGAGCTCATCGGGATATTTGCTCCTGCGAAGAGTCTCAATGGTTTCAAATAGAGCGGCGGACGCGGGATGATCGGGCAGATCATGGATTTTGGCCGAGAATCCCTCCGGAAGCATGGCCAGGGCCCGACGGCCAAGTGGGGCATGAACCCCATCATACCATGGGCGAACGATTCTTTTGAGCCCGCAACCCTCCGGAGCGACTGTTTCGAGTTCATCGGGTAGCCGGTCATGGTGGGTTAAAATTCCCGTCCCGTCGGCATTCAGCTGGAGCACAGCTCCAAATCCTGACCCCAAACTGAACGGATCCACCCAAAATCCGGTCAAGTATGCAAGGTGGACCGAATCGGTCAAAAACAGGGGAAACGGATTGGTCCGGGCGTTTCCGGAAGCCTCCCAGGCAGCACAAAGGGCTTTTCGCCGCTGAAAACTGGCTTGGGGGTCTGCTGAGTTCATAAATTGCCCTGTCTTCCTGTCTTTTCTGAATTAAGCCTGGCCCGACAATACCTCTGGGTGATTTTCTTGGCGGATCGTCTGCACTTGGGATAAAATTAAGGATATGCGTTTCTTTTCAGCCACACATCTGTTCCCGCGAAGTCCGTTCCGTTTGATCCGGATGGCTGGTGCCGCGTTGGCATTTGGTTGGGTTTCCTTCAACTGCCTTGAGGGCATGGATCCCCAAACGCCTCCTCCCGGTGAATTGATTCGCCTTTTGGGTTCGGAGGTTTTTCGGGAACGCGAACAAGCGACCGAAACCCTGGAACGATTGGGTGTGGGCGCTCGTGATGCCATTCTTGGTGGACTCAAAAGCGAAGACCCCGAGGTGGTTCGCCGCTGTCGTCTGATCCTTCCGATGGTTGAAAGCAAGGAGATGGAAACGCTGATCCAAAAGCTTTCCAGCCCCAATTTCAATCCGGAGGAACTCAATGTTCCAGGTTGGACCCGTTTCAAGGAAATGATGGGGTCAGGGGCGGTCGAGCGGAAACTTTTTGTCGAGATTTGCAAGGCCGACCTGCCTTTGCTTCGTGATGTGGAAAGAAAACCCGAGTTGGGATTCGACCTGATTCAGGCCAAGTGTGTTTTGGTCCAGCGAAATTTTCAGGCCCCGGCAACTTCCGGCGTTGCCCAGATCGCCGAAGGCGAGCTTGCCGCGATCCTCTTTTGCGCAACAAACCCGAAGGTGCGCATCCCACCCGCTTCGCTGCATATCATCAACAATCTCCTCTACAACAATTCGGTGCGGGTTCTGTTAACCGGCGCCAACGATGCCTCGCCTTTGCGTAAGCTTGTTTCCCTCTGGCTTTCCTTTCCCACCGATCCCTCGATTCTGGTGCAGAATCTTTACATCGCCAGCAACCTGAAGCTGAAAGAGTCTGTCGATCTGGCGGTTCGGGTCCTGGCTCCCAAGGATCCCAAGGGTTTGATTGGGGTGAATGCCCACCAAAAAAGCGTCGCGATCATTTCTGTTGGGACCATGGGGAACAAAAGCCACATTCCCATTCTCCAGAATTTTCTTGGGGATGATGCGATCGTCACCAATTTCCAATTTAACAAGGAACGGGGAACGACGCAGGTTAATGATTGCGCTTTGGCCATGCTTGTGCATCTGACTGGCCAAAGTCACAAAGACTATGGATTCAGCTTTGCGAATAATGGCCGCCCGGGTAACTTCACTCCCTATGGGATGGGTTTCAGTAGCCCCCAAGTCCGGAAAGAAGCCTTCGACAAATGGGAAAAGTGGGCCAAGGCCAACCCGGATCAAATGCGGGCCAAATAGTTTGTCGCCACCGATTGGGCCGTTTGGATTTTGAATTTCCTCCTGTTCTCGAAGGGCCCGATACACTGCTTGGCGATTTCGTGCGGTAGATTTGTTTATGAATTGTTATTTCCGTTTGGGACTGATTCTGGTTTGGACAGGGTTTTTTGCCACTGCCTCGTGGGCGGAAGATCCGTCCATAAAAGTGATGGCGATCTTCAAAAAATCCTGCGCAGAATGTCATGGAGCCGCCAAACAGCGCGCCAACCTGAGGTTGGACACCCCGTCTGGCATCCTTGAGGGTGGGGATTCCGGGTCTTTGTTTGTTGCCGGAAAGCCGGAAGAAAGCCGTTTGATCGATTCCCTTCTGGCCAGAAACGGTGTCAGTCGAATGCCGCCAAAGGGTGATCCCCTCTCCCAGGCGGACATTGATCTGGTTCGCGCCTGGATCTCCTCGGGAGCCCATCTGTCCAAGTCGGATTCCACCGCTGGCACCCAGCCGATCAGCAATCATTGGGCCTACCAAAAGGTTCGACGCCCCGCGATTCCGCCTGTGGTCTCACCCGCGGTTCGTTCCCTCCAATGGGGGCCCAATCCGATTGATGCCTTCGTCGCTCAAAAACTACAAAAGGAAGGAATAACTCCTTCATCCGAAGCCCCGGCACACACCTTGTTCCGCCGGGCAAGTCTGGACCTCACGGGACTGCCACCCGATCCTGATGAGTTGTCCGGATTTCTTGTCAAACAAAACGGAAAAAATCCCAACGAGGTTTACGAAGCCTGGGTGGATCGATTGATCGCGTCGGAACAATACGGGGAACGGTGGGCTCGCCATTGGCTGGATCAGGCCCGTTATGCGGATTCCAATGGCTATTCCATCGACTCCCCAAGGTCGATGTGGCCGTGGCGGGACTGGGTGATCAAGGCGCTAAACAAGGATATGCCTTTTGACCAGTTCACCATCGAGCAAATCGCGGGAGATCTGATTCCCAACGCAACCATCCACCAAAAAATCGCCACCGGTTTCCACCGAAACACCCAGATCAACGAGGAGGGCGGAATCGACAAGGAACAATTTCGGATTGAATCGGTGTTTGATCGGGTGGTCACGACGGGTTCGGTCTGGCTGGGGACAACCCTGCAATGCTGCCAGTGTCACAACCACAAATATGACCCCATAACCCAGCGTGAATTTTATCGCGTATTCGCTTTCCTCAACAATCAGGATGAGCCGGCACTGACGATCGTCCCGGCTGTTCCCGGCAAGGATAAAAAGTCCAAACCTGAAAAGCCTGCCATCACCAGTCTTGTCCTCGCCGAGAGGGCAAAGCCGAGGGAGACACGGGTCTTGTTGGGTGGGGATTTCACACGGCCCGGAATGGTTGTGGATGCGGGGACCCCGGCCGTTCTTGGGGCCATGTCCAAATCCGAAGGCCCCCCGACAAGACTCGACTTCGCCCGGTGGCTGGTTTCCCGGGACAATCCCCTCACCGCAAGAGTTATTGTGAATCGTTATTGGGGACAATTTTTTGGCATGGGGATCGTGGAAACGGAAAACGATTTTGGCACGCAGGGTTCGCCACCCTCCCACCCCGATCTGCTCGATTGGTTGGCGTCGGAATTTGTCGGGGAAGGTTGGTCGATGAAGAAACTTCACCGGCTGATTGTGACCTCCAGGACTTACCGGCAATCTTCCCGGGCGCGTGCCGACCTTGAGGCGATTGATCCCCGAAACCGGCTTTTGGCCCGACAAAAAAGGATACGGCTTGAAGCCGAAGCCGTGAGGGACGGTGCCCTGTTGGCCAGTGGATTACTGGTGAAAAAAGTGGGTGGGCCCAGTGTTTTTCCTCCCCAGCCTCCGGGTGTTGATCAATTCACACAGGTCAAACGCCCATGGATTGCAAGCGAGGGTCCTGATCGTTTTCGAAGGGGGCTATACACATGGTTTTGGCGGGCCGCGCCGCATCCAGCCCTCACGGTTTTTGACGCTCCCGACTCGGGGACCACATGCACCCGCAGAAACAAAAGCAACACGCCCCTTCAGGCCCTCACGCTTCTCAATGATCAATCCTTTCTGGAGTGCTCCCATGGATTGGCCTTGCGTGTGCTGCGTGAATTTCCCGGGGGACAGGAGCGGCAGGTGCTTGCCAGGATGTTCGAGCTATGTGCCACACGAAAACCTGATGCCATCGAATTGGCCCGTTTGGAGGCGTATCTCGCCCGACAAAAAGCCAGATTGGCGGAGGCTCCCGATCAGGCGAGGCAAATTGTCAACCAGGGTGGGCCACCGGGAAAAGACCTGGCCCTTTCGGGAAAACATCCCATACACGACCGGGCCTCTCTCGTGCTTGTCGGGCGTCTGATTCTCAATCTCGATGAAACCATAACAAGGGAGTAATCCGATGCGAAAAAAAGATTTTATGCCGGGCGCCGACCTGGTGGGTTTGACCCGCCGGCATTTCCTGCAATCTTCCGGGGTTGGTTTGGGGGGAATGGCTCTTTCCGGTTTGCTTGCCCGGGATTTGGGCGCGAAACCATCACCCGAAACCGAAAAATCAAAATTCGGATTACATCACAAACCCAGGGCCAAATCGGTCATCCAGCTTTTCATGGCGGGCGGCCCAAGCCAGTTTGAGATGTTTGAATCCAAGCCGGATCTGCAAAAATTTCACAACCAGCCTATTCCCGAGTCGTTCGTCAAGGGGCGAAGATTCGCTTTCATGGACACCTTTTCAAAGGAGCGCCCCAGGCTTCTGGGAACCAAACGCAAATTTGAACGCGCCGGGGATGGGGATCTTTTTGTCTCGGAATTGTTGCCCCATTTCAGGACCGTGGTAAACGATCTGGCATTTGTGCGGACGGTTGCGACGGATGTGTTCAACCACGCCCCCGCCAAGATTTTTTTCAACACGGGATCGGCCCAGGTCGGAAGGCCCAGTCTTGGAAGCTGGCTCAGTTATGGGATCGGGAGCGAGTCGTTCGATCTGCCCGCGTTTGTGGTCCTTCAATCCGGGTCGCGTGGTCCCAGGGGGGGCGTGCAAAACTGGGGGGCCGGATTTTTGCCAAGCTCCCATCAGGGTGTGCCATTCCGCGCCCAGGGAGATCCGATCGTCAACCTTTCCACCCCCAAGGGGATCGATCAGGGAATCCAGGGGGAAACTATTGATGCATTGGCGGATCTGAATAGTCATCATTTGGCGGAAACGGGTGATTTGGAGATCGCGACGAGGATCAGGGCTTATGAAATGGCCTACCGGATGCAGTCGGGCGCCCCGGACCTGATCGACCTCGCCAGGGAAACCCGGGAGACACTCGACCTCTATGGCGCGACCCCGGGAAGGCCATCCTTCGCCAATAATTGCCTCCTCGCAAGGCGAATGGTTGAGCGGGGTGTCCGGTTTATCCAGCTTTATCATGCCGACTGGGACCATCACGGCGACCCCACCAACCATCTTGACGCCCCTTTGGAAAAAGTATGCCGCGAAACCGACCGGCCCGCCGCGGCCCTGATCCTGGATCTGAAAAGGCGGGGATTACTCGATGACACGCTTGTCATTTGGGGCGGGGAATTCGGCAGGACCCCGATGGGGGAGGTTCGCGAACACATCGGAAGGAACCACCACATCGACAGCTTCCCGATGTGGTTTGCCGGCGCGGGAATCAAGGCGGGCATGGTCCATGGAAAGACCGACGAATTCGGTTTTGGACCCACATCAGGCCGGGTTCATGTGCACGATGTCCAGGCGACCATCATGCACCTTTGCGGAATTGACCACAAAAGATTGACTTTCCGTTTCCAGGGACGGGATTTCCGGTTGACCGATGTTCATGGGGAACTGGCGACCCCCATTTTGGCATGAGCGTTTTGTTTTTTTTTGAAATCATACGGGCGCGCGATCAGGCAAGGATTTCCCTGACGACATGCCCATGGATATCTGTAAGACGAAAATCCCTGCCCGCATGGGAAAAAGTCAAACGCTCATGATCAAAACCAAGCAAATGCATGATTGTCGCCTGAAGGTCGAACACATCGACCGGTTTGTCCACGACATGGAAACCAAGGTCGTCGGTCGAGCCATGGGTCATTCCCGCTTTCACGCCTCCCCCGGCCATCCACATGGAAAACGCCTGGGGATGGTGATCGCGTCCCTGGGTGCGCCCTAGGCTGGGATTGCTTTCCACCATGGGGGTCCTGCCGAATTCCCCGCCCCAAATGACAAGCGTGTCCTCAAGGAGGCCTCTTGATTTGAGATCCCGTATGAGGGCTGCGCAGGCCCGGTCGGTCTTGGCGGCGTTACCCCTGTGGTTGCCCACGACATCCGAGTGGGCGTCCCACCCCTCGTTGTAGATAGTCACCATGCGGACGCCCCGTTCGATCATGCGACGGGCCATAAGACAGCCTCTGGCGAATGTCGGCTGCTTGGGATCGCAACCATACTCTTCCAGGGTGGTCTTTGATTCATCCGAAAAATCCAAAAGGTCCGGCGCGCTTGTTTGAAGTCGGAAAGCCATCTCATATGCGGCAATTCTCGAAGCGGTTTCGGGATCGCCATCGATCGCCATCCGTTGCTGATTGAGCCTCGCCGCCATATCCAGGGTTTCCCGCTGGAGTTTCGCGTCCACACCCGGGGGATTTCCCACATGAAGGATGGGGTCGCCCGAGTTGCGAAATCTCGTCCCGGCATAAACCGACGGCATGAACCCCGATGACCAGAGTGCGGATCCTCCACTAATCCCCGAACCCGTGGACAGTACGACAAAAGCGGGAAGGTTTTTTGTCTCGGACCCCAGGCCATAAAGCGCCCACGAACCTATCGACGGGCGGCCTGGTTGACTAAAGCCTGTTTGCAAAAGCAATTGCGCCGGTGCGTGGTTGAACTGTTCCGTCTTCATCGAGCGAATGATGCAAAGCTCATCCGCGACCGAGGCGGTGAAGGGCAGCACCTCGGAAATTTCCGCTCCGGATTGGCCATGTTTTTTGAATTGGAAACGGGGGCCCATGACTGCGGCATCCGGACGGATAAACGCATACCTCTGCCCTTTGATCACAGAGGCGGGCAGCGGTTTTCCTTCCATCGAGGTCAAAGCCGGTTTGTTATCAAAAAGCTCCAGTTGGCTTGGGGCGCCAGTCATAAACAGGTGAATGACCCGCTTGGCTTTGGGGGCAAAATGTGGGATTTTGGGTGCGAGGGGATCGGCGGGTGTATTGCCCTTTGCAGGGGATAAACCGGCCAGGGCGGCCGTCCCCAGGCCCAAACCCAGGCGACCCAGGAATGTACGCCGGGCCAGGGATTGATGTGTTTCAAATGGGGAGATCATCGCTTCACCAGTGTTTCGTCCAGGTTGAAAAGCAGTCTTGCCATGCTTGTCCATGCCGCTTGTTCGGCCAAAGCCTCGTTTGGTATGGGATCTTTTTCCGCCAGGCCCATCAGGGCTTTTGCCTGGGCCGGTTTCGAAAGGAAATCCTTTGTCCTGGCTTGGACAAATTCCAACAAAGCCGAAGATTCCCCGGCTTCGGGGGCGCGGCTCAACACGCGCTGGAAAGCCTGATTCAATCGCCCGGCGGGGCTGGGCGATGTCTTTATTAACAGATGGGCCAATGCCCGGGACGCCTCCAGTTGGGCAGGATCGTTTAGCAGATTGAGAGCCTGGAGGGGAGTGTTGGATCGATCCCGCCGGGCAGTGCAGGCTTCGCCCGAAGGCGCATCAAAGGTTTGCGCCATCGCGAAAGGAGCCGTTCGTTTTGCGAAGGTGTATAGTGTTCGTCGGTATCGGTCTTCACCCGAGCTTGGAACCCAGGCAAGGGCGCCATAGGTCCCATCGGTTGTCACCGAGGCGGGTTGTGGAGGAAATACCCCCGGACCACCCATTTTGCGGGACAAAATTCCCGCGGCCTCGAGAGCCCCGTCCCGGATCATTTCCGCATCAAGGCGATGCCTTGGCCCACGGGCGAACAATCTGTTGTCCGGGTCGATTACCGCCAACCCGGGTCTGGCCGCGGAGGATTGCCTGTAGGCTGCCGAGGTGACGATTAATCGGTGCAATTTTTTAAGCGACCATCCTTCACGAACAAACTCGGTCGCCAACCAATCGAGAAGCTCCGGATTCGAGGGCAATTCTCCCTGTAGTCCGAAATCGTCCACGGTCCGGACGATTCCCTGGCCCATGAGCGCTGCCCATTGGCGATTGACGACCACACGGGCTGTCAAAGGATTTTCCGTGCTCACCAGCCATCGGGCAAAACCGAGCCGATCCGAGTTCAAGCCATTGGGCATTCCCGGAAGGAAGGAGGGCAATCCCGGGCCGACGGGATCTTTTGGACTTAGGTATTCCCCACGGTGACGGATCCTTGTGGTTCTCTGGTTGTCCGGGGCCCGTTCTCTCATCACCAAAGTCGCTGGCCCCGAAGGGATCGTTTTTCTTAGTTCATCGATCTTTTTTCTTTCCTTTTCCAGTTCCGGGGCGACCTGGGCAAAGTAGGCAACCAGGTCCTGTCTGTCCGCGGGCATCGGGTTGGGCCAGCTTAGTATCGCCCTTTCGGCCCCCGGAGTGGTCCCACCCGCTTCGACTTTTCCCGTGTCACGGGTCGTGGAAATTCGGAAATGGCCAAGGCTTGCGGCATAGTGGCGACCAAAATTCATCCGAATTCCCCAGGACTTTGTCGGGGGAAGTGGTTTTTCCGGGACAAAAACAGCCACGGATCGGCTTCCCTGCTTTCCATTGGCGGCCCAACCGGTTTGCAGATCGCCATCAATTGCCCGGGAGGCATCCGATGCGCCTCCCCCCAACCATGCGTTGGCAAAAGTTTGGGAGGTTTTCACAAACTTCACCGGTTTGCCATCCCACTCCACGGAGATTTCCGCCAGGAAAAAATCTCCGGGTGGGCCCTCATACCAGGTCATTCCAGGTCCCCCCGCGGGAAGGTCGGGATCGGGAAGCGCCTCCAGTCGAATTCCGGTCACCCCCCCCGTATTGGCATCAAAAAAGATGTCATAAGCATCGTTTTTTGTGGTGTCGCCATCAGCGCGCAGGGAGCCATCGGCGCGAATGCGCAATTTGGGCTCATTGGAGACGGCGAGGATCGGTCGCTCCACCGTCCAGGCGGTGGTGGCGGGTTTCTCGCGGATGACGAACGCCTCCAGGGCTTTTTCAAAATCTCCGGGGAACGCCTTGGGTAGTTCCTTTTCCAGCCTGGCGATTTCCGCAAGTGTCGAGTCTTTTTTTGTGGATTGCTCTTTCGTGAGGATTTCCGCGCTGGTTTCCTCGGCGTTGTCCAGGAAAGCCATCAGCTTGTAATATTCCGCCTGGGTGACAGGGTCATATTTGTGGGTGTGGCATTGGGCACATCCCAGGGTCAGGCCCAACCAGGTGGTGCCCGTGGTTGCGACACGATCGGTCATGGCATGGAAGCGGAATTCAAGCGGATCGATCCCCCCCTCCTCATTGATCATTGTGTTGCGATGAAAGCCTGTCGCGATTCGGCCCTCCTCCCCCGCTCCCGGGACAAGATCCCCGGCGATCTGAAGGATGGTGAAGCGATCAAAAGGAATGTCGGCGTTCAGCGACCTGACAACCCAGTCCCGCCAGGGCCAAATGGTTCTTGTGCGATCCTTTTCATAGCCATTGGTGTCCGCGTACCTAGCCAGATCGAGCCAGGGTCGGGCCCAGCGTTCCCCATATCGTGGATCAGCGAGAAGTTTGTCGACCAACTTTTCATAGGCCTTGTCTGATGGATTCCGGGCAAATTCGTCCACAAGGTCCGGGTTGGGTGGAAGGCCGATCAAATCGTAGCTGAGGCGGCGCGCAAGGGTCCGCGCGTCTGCCTGCGGAGCGGGTGCAATGCCCTTTGATTCGAGCTTTGACAGAAGAAATCTGTCAATCGGATTTTTCGACCAATCGGTGTTTTTGACGGTTGGGACTTTTGGTCTTTTGGGGGCCACAAAAGACCAGTGCGGGCGGTAATCCGCGCCTGAGGCGATCCAGCGCTTGAGAGTTTCCTTTTGTCCCGCCGAGAGGACCATCCTTGTGGATTCCGGGGGCATCCTCGCGGATCCCTGCTCGTCCAGTCGCCTAATGAGTTCGCTTTGTTCGGGATGTTCTGCAACGATGGCTTTTTCGCCTGATTTGGCGGGGCTCATCGCCGCTTCGCGCAAATCCAGACGCAGCGCGCCTTTTCGTGTGCCATCATCCGGTCCATGGCATTTGAAACAGTATTTCGCCAATATTGGCCGGACCTCCCCCGCGAAATCCGGAGGAGTCGACTCGGGAAACATTCCCAAAATGGCTGGAAGGAGGAAAGCGAATTTCATGGCCCGAGGCCTTGTTGCATGGGAAGGGAAGCCATTATTGCATCCTGTTATTGTACCCAAAAAAAAACGACCCAGCGAGGACCTTTCCCCACGGAAAAGGCATGGTAACTTCTTCACAAAAAAAGCCCCGGTTTTCCGGGGCCTGGTGAGCGGTTTGTTGAATGTGGTTTGGTAGGGATTTTCACGCCCTCTTTCGCCACTCCCTTATTTTTTGGGGGCCTGGGTTTTGCCGAGGATTTCCCGGTCGTGAATCTGGTGGCCCCGGAACAAAATCCGGTCGCCATCCCGGACATTGCTCACAAATCTGGCTGGAGGGTCCCAATCAGGTGCCATTTTCAGGGTCGTATTGATAAATGGATTCAGCGAACTGTCAAAAAAGATGTCGCGGGGATAGGTGGCGGAGGGGCGTGCCGTTTCCTGATCCACCAAACCCGCCGCGACGCAGCTTTCCATCACCAATTCCGAACAGTAAAAGGTTTGTCGGGTGGTTCCCGAGGGTTTTCCAAAGTAACGGGTAAGGGGGCCACGGGGGCGAAGGGGACAAAGTTGCCAGGCAAGCCGTTGAAGGGCAAAAATTTTCCCGTCCTGGGCTTCGGCCCACTCGGTCAGCCGCTCTGACTGTTCCTTTGATAGCGGGGTTGCCCTTCGGCGAATCCAGACCCGCCCCTCGGCCTCATAGCTGTGAAGGTGTGGCAGGGCTTCAAGGGCCCGGCAGCGAAGGGTATCGTGGGGCCCCCCTTCCAATACCGCCATGGATCCATCTTTGCGACGGAAAAGAATTCCCGAATGAGTCGGGTGACTGGTCAACGCAATGTTGTGCATTATGATCCAGAAGATGGATCCGTCGGTGGAAAGCATGATATCGCCCGGTTGGGGATCATACTCATAGGCGGGGCCAACCAATTC
>CAWUOD010000027.1:0-13253 GCA_963923115.1 uncultured Singulisphaera sp. | reverse complement strand
TCACCTGTTCAATGTTTGTCTTGCCGAAGGTACCCCTCTGCCATGTGTCCACATAGGTGCAGACGGCATTGGAATAACCCTCGTCCTGGTCGCCATAGTACATCTTCATGTCGCTATCCAGGCGTGTTTTACCCGACGCCACATCGGCAATGAGGCCCGCATAAACCGTCTTCTCATAGGCCCGGGGGCTGCTGGCGACCTTCGGGGCAATGAACTTTGACACCTCCGCATTGTAGGTGACGCCATCAATCACCATGACTGGCACCTGCGGACCAACGCCATTCGGTTGCCACTCGAACGATGGGAATGTTTTGAACTCCCGCATGTAGAACTTTCGGGAAACTTCATAGTTGCCCCCAAGCAACTCCAAAGGAGCGGTGGTCTTGCCACTGTAGCCGCCCAGGGCGAATGAGGAGAACTGGTGGACGAAAGGGCACCAGGGCGCATCCGGCACTGTGGTCTCCGAATACGGACGACGATTGAAGATGAAGCGTTCGGCGAACATACCCGTGTTGGCCGGCGTGGCCGCGGTCGAAACCCCGGCAATCTCGATGCCCCGTTCCTCAAGCTTTTCCTGGAACGAAAGGGCGACCAGGCCTCCCTGCGACCAACCATTCAGGAAAAGGTCGGATGTTTGGACATTCTTGCTCGCCAACAGCCGCTGCGATGCGGTGTACATGTCCATACACGCCTGTTGTTCGCTGGCCTTGACCACAAAACTGTCGTTCTCGATCGAGTTCCCGATACCAAAGTAATCCGGGGCGATCACGGTGTAACCCTGCCCGGCGAACTGGGCCACATTAAGCCGCGTCTCGTAGGCGGTGCCATACATCTGCTTTTGACTGAGACCGTAGTTCACGATTTTATCGGAATTCTTGTCCCAGGAAAACGCCTGGGACGGAGCGGACTCCTTCAGCCAAAGCGTGCCGTGCTGCATCGAGACCATCGGCAGCGAACCCTTGGCACCGCTTGGAATCGCCACCAAACCATAAGCTATCGTCGGACGGTTTCCCTGCTCCGGAATCGTCGAGCGATACGCGACACGATAAAGATCGACATCGTTGAGGGCGGACTTGTACACCGGGGGAACATAGTCCCTCCAGTAGGCCTCCGGACTTGCCGGATTGAAAATATCCCGCTCCGTCGTGAGCACCTCGTCAAGTTCCGCCCGACTGACGGTTTTCAGCTTCTCGTAGTGGGCGCCAATCACGACAACACGGTTGCCGTTGGGAGTGCCATCGTCGGTGTATACCTTCCCAAAATCCCCGCCAATCGGCGTGACACTGTTGCCATATCGATCCCTCAGGTTCGAACCCAGGGGCAACAGAATCACCTCGCCTATATCGGGCCGAAACGAAGGCGATGAAACCGAAACACCCTGGGGCAATGTCAATGAAAATGTGAGCGTCGATGTCCCGGAGCCCTTCGTGTACTCAAGGTCCCGATAATTCTCAGGCTTGTCCCCTCCAATGAGCACAGGAACCTTGGGCTTGCCCGTAACGGTCACCGGACCGTCAAAAGTCACCTGAAGGGATACACGCTGCCCCTGTGTCAAGAAACCACCGTAGCCCGAAACCACCGGACCCGTCGCATCCACACGAATGCGGCTGGTGTTCACAGACGGAATCGCTGAACCCGCCGAATTCCCCATAAGGTCGACAATGCGGTTCGGGCCAAAGTCGAAATCACGAACCCCCGACGAATTGACCCGCCCCAAACTGATCCCGTCCTTGTCCAAATCGTTCGCCGTCACAAACATCCGAAAGTTAAGCGATGAGGTGCCGCTGCCCGACACATAGCGGGCCTCTCGCATCGCGTAGCCAACCTCGACAGGGACTGACATGTTGGCAAGGTCACCGGTAACCCTCACCGCTTCGTTGAAATTGATCCGGAAAGTCAAAACACTTCCCGTCCCATAGGTGTTCGGCAAAGGAAGCGAAACCGACTGAACCACCGGAGGCGTATGGTCCGAGGGTAAGCCACCAAGGGTTGATAGCGCCAACCGCGATTCAAGCATTTCAAGATTCATCGCACCTGGCATGTTCCGCACAGGAGAAGGTGAACTCTTGCGAACTCGATGAAAAAGGGACCGGAAGAAACCAGCAAATTTCACCACGGCAACGGTCCTTGGAAAGTATTGGATAAAAACCAATTATTTTGAATGATTCACGCTTTGGCAAGCGCTTGTCAAAAAAAGGTGGCCTCATGGCAGGAACAACCGCCATTTCTTTATAGCCACCCGCCAAACCTGACCACTTCCTGTCTTCAGTTTGGTTTGAAAACCGGATATCCATGTTTTCGGAAGATCATGGGCGCCCATGTGGTCAAAAAGGAAAATATGCAAGGAACGATTTACCGACTGCGCGATTTGATCCTTGGGGATTCGGTTTTTTTGGAGGTCAAGGGTTTTTATTGGGACCCTTGGGGCAAAAACGATTCTGGAGCAAAGCAAAACCAAACCCAACGGGATCCCCAAATTGGCCCGGACCCCAGGCCCCAAATAAACTTATCAAAGATGGATTCAAACCTGCCACCCCCCTTTCAGGGCTTCCGCCAATGACCACTATCACCCCCGAAGACCTCTCCCAATTCTCCGGCCCGATCACCAACCTCTTCGAAAAAATGCCCACATCGGAGAACAACCCTTTTCGCCTCACTCCCGAGCAGGTTGAGCATTACCACAAATTTGGCTATGTCTCCGGAATGCGCGGCCTCACCGAAGCCCAGGCGGATCAACTGGTCAGCGAATTGACCGGGATCATGGATCCCAAACACCCGGGCAACCACCTCTTCCACGAATTCCACACCAACGAATCGGCCGATCCCAACCGCGTCCTTTTCCACGCCCTGGGAGCCTGGCGTATCGCCCCCGCGTTTCACGACCTGGTCTGGAACCCCGCGATCGCCGTCCCGGCAAGCCAGCTTGTAGGCGGCCCGGTCCACTTCTGGCACGACCAACTCTTCTGCAAACCCGCCCGCCATGGCGGGGTGGTCGCCTGGCACCAGGACTATTCGTACTGGACCCGGACCAAGCCCATGACACACCTCACCTGCTGGATCGCGCTGGAGGACGCCAAAATCGACAACGGATGTCTCCATTACATCCCCGGAAGCCACAATTGGGACCTGCTCCCCATCACCGGCCTCGCGGGCGACATGGAGGCGATCCGCGAAGTCCTCTCCCCCGAACAGATGACCGCCATGGAAAACCCTGTCCCCATCGAACTTAAAAAAGGACAGATAACCTTCCACCACCCGCTCCTCATCCATGGCAGCTTCGCCAACAGCACCGAACGCTCGCGCCGGGCCGCCGTTCTCAACTTTTTCCGTGAGGGGACCAAATCCGACACCAACGAGTCGCTGCTAAAGGGCGTACCCGTCGTTCCCAAAGGGACCGAACTGGGAGGGCGCTTCTTCCCAAAGCTATACCCGATCGCCTAGGACAACCAAATTGGTTTACCAAAAATAGATTCTGTTGGCTAAAAGCTAGCAAAATTGGGCCAGCCAGGCAATTTTCGGGCCTCAAACCCTTCCGGTTTCCGGTCTCATCCCCCTTTTGGAAACCAAGCCCCAGGCCCCTTCCCGTTGACGCAAAGTGACCCCATGGAACATCATGGGGCACTATGGACGCCATCCCGGAAAAACCGACATCCCCCTCATCCAAGCCACCCCGACTGCTCCAGTGGGTCCGTGGGCTTTGGGCTGATGTTCTCTTCCCGGGGGTGGACTCCGGGATCGCTATCCAAGCCGCACAAAACGGGTCCACGGCCACCCCTCCATCCGGGAGATCCGCATCCGGTTCCGCGATGGGATTATGGGGCTTGCTGGTCGTTCTCTTTTTGCCCGCGCTGATCCTTTACCCGACCATCGGTTTCGACCTGCTGGAACCGGACGAATCCCGCTACGCCGAGATCCCCCGCGAAATGCTCTCCAGGGGGGAGTGGGTGGTTCCACTTCTGGATGGGGAACCCTATCTCGACAAGCCGCCTTTGCTCTATTGGCTGATCATGATCAGCTACAAAATGTTCGGGATCAGCCCGGCAAGCGCGAGGCTTGTTCCGGCGCTCTGTCTGCATGGCCTGGTGATCGGGTTTTGGGCGGCGTTTCGAAGACCACTCGGCTCGCGCGCGGCACTTTTGGGCGCGATGCTTTTGACCCTCGCCCCCGGATTTACCATCATGGGCAGGCTGCTTACGATCGATGCGGTCCTTGCGGCGTGCATAGGGGGCGCGGTGATCTTCGTCTGGCAAAGCCTTTGGGAAAATCCCAAATCGCCCCGGTTGGGTTGGTGGCTTGCCTCGGCATTTTTCACCGGGCTGGCGATTCTGGCAAAGGGACCCATCGGCCTGATCCTGGTGATTCCGCCTGTGGTCCTTTACCGCTTCTTTCGGGCGGAGTCGATCCCCTGGAAGTCCCTGGTCGTTCACGGTACGCTTGCGTTGGCGATGGGGATCCCCTGGTATGCGCTGATGATTGGGCGGGTGCCGGATTTTGTGCGCCACTTTTTCTGGGAGCACAATATCCTCCGGTTCGTCCAGCCGTTTGATCACCAGCGGGGGGTCTGGTTTTATATCCCCGTGTTGGCGCTTGGCCTTCTCCCGGGAAGTCTGTTCGCCTGGTCATGGCTGAAGTTTCAGTTTGGCGATTCGCCAAAGTCACGCGACCTGCGGGGACCGACCCAGTCGTTCCTTCTCCTGGCGGGCGGCTGGTGTGTTTTCTTTTTCACCCTATCGGGTTGCAAACTGCCAACCTATATTCTCCCCGCGTTCGCGCCCCTTTGCATGGCGATGGGGCCCTGGATGACAACTTTACAGATCCGCAAAATTACCGGAACAGGCGGAATCTGGATCTGCGCGCTCCTCGCGGGCAATCATCTGATTCTCCCCATGTGGGCGGCATGGCGGTCGCCTCTTGCGCCAGGCGAGGAACTCCTTGCGCTGCTTCGTGATCCCAACACACCGATTGTTTGTTATCCGCGCGAGTGCCATTCGGTCGCCTTCGCTTTGGGACGGGACGATCTGCGCAATTTCCGATCGAAAGAGTTTGATGCTTTCCGGGCCGACCTTTTCACCCGGGACCGGACCGTGGTGCTCTGCACCCATCGCCATTCCCTCGAAGGGCTGAGGCAACTGCTTCCCCCGGAACTGGAACTGAAGCCGATTTATGACCTCGAACTACAGGCCCCCCCATGGATCCCCAAGGGGCTGCGCTCCACCGCGGTCAAGCTCGCCGGGGAAACCGCCCTGGGGCTTTGCGATGTCGCCGAGGTCAGACGCAAACCACCAACACCCCTG
This sequence comes from uncultured Singulisphaera sp., assembly GCA_963923115.1. GTDB lineage: Bacteria > Planctomycetota > Planctomycetia > Gemmatales > Gemmataceae > SYLG01. The sequence continues at coordinate 7,959 of CAWUOD010000027.1, read as the reverse complement.
GCTCGTGGTTCCTGACAAATTTCCGGTGCCTTCCGGTCTTTGACAACGCTTGACGACGGATCACAATCGATCCCCAAAACACCTCCCCGAACCCTTTTCCCATGGGCTGTTTCGCCCGATATCCCTGATCGGATTTGCGGGCTTCGGACATAGTCCGCACAGTCCGGGAAAAGGCTAACGGTCAGGCCAATCCTGAGGATTATTCCGCGTCGAATGATCAAGAGGAGGTCCCTTTTGGGAAACTCCCAGCCTCATACTTCGAAGCGACGGGTTGCCTGCTGTTTCAGTCGAAATTGATGCCATGGGGAATTAAGGGGCGGGTTCCCTTTTGGGGTGAGCCGGCCCATGGGAGTTGTCCACCATGTCCGCTTTGGCAATTTTGATTGGTTGTTTTTCCCTGTCCCTCGGACAAGCCAAGCCCCCGGCCAATGTTCCCAATCCGGCCCCTTCCGGGTCCTCTTCAGCCAATCCTGCCTCATCAAACCGGGGTGCGGGTGAATTGGCGCCAGCGGTGCCAAAGCCGTTTCTGACTCCAGAAATCCACGAGCGATACATTGGTCCAGGCGACGGCCCACCGGAACTGTTGGCCCCTGTGAAAGAGATCCATGACAAGCGTGTCCGGCTGGTTCCGGAGGTGAAGGTCGAGTCGGTTCCCCAACACATCCCCGGAAAAGCGGAATTTGGCACAACCCGCCAGGATGTCAGGATTCAATATCGCGAGGAAAAACAGACTGTCACCACCATGAAACTGCGAACGGTGGAACGCCAGGTTCAGGTCCTATCAAGACGAACCATCCTCAAAGGCGAGCTGGATCCAACCACAGGCGAGCCATCCCCCGATTGCCACCAGGTGAGTGTTCCCGTGACGGTTACCATGAGTTGCCAGGTTTTGGAGCCGGTGACGGAGGAAATTATTGTCCGGATTCCGGAGGCAAAAACGATTGAAAGCCCTATCGTGGTAAGGCGTTATGGTTTGCTTTCCGGGGAACAGGGCCAGGTCGCCAAACGCTACCGGGCGGTCCTTTTTGATGATCCTATCGCGGTCCCGCCTTGCCTTGAGGATTTGTCGCCTCGGGATCCCCTGGGACGGCCCGAATCGCCTGATGAAACCGGCGCTTCCCGCCCGGTCATCCGACCAGGACCCGCTTCCGAATTCCCCCAGCCCCTACCCAATCAGACTTTCCCCAAACCCATTCGGGAAAACCAGCCGGAAGGGCGCGATTCCCGGCCACCTAACGCAACACAATCACTGCCAAAACCACAGTAAGCGCTGTCAATAATCCGGTAAAGGCGTATCCGGCAACCACGACAAACATCAGGCTTTTTTCGGCTTGCCTGGCTTCCCGGGTCCAATTCACAAGATTTTGCCCCTCAAAAATTTGGGCGAAAAGATCCGTGAGGAAACCCTGGTTGGATCGGGTCAGTCCCGTCGCGGCGAGATAGCAACCGGTCACCCGCAAGGGCCGGGGGGGCTTTTCACCCAAAATCCGCGCGCATAGCCTGCCCATGGTGTAACGGCGGGACCAGATCGATCCGATCAGACGCAGCAATTGCCGATTGGTGCGGACATCAATTCCGCCTGACCTGTTGGGATCGGCGTTATCTTCGATTCCCTGAATCTTGAAAGTGCGAAAAATCAGTTTGGGAATCAATTCGGCCGATTGCCAGTATATCGTTTGATTCATGATTTCCGCCCGTTTTTCGGCGGTGGCGCCCAGGGCCAGGGGAATCGATTTGCCAAGCCTTTGATCCCTCTTGTCTTTGGGAACAAGCGCCAGAAATTCGGGGAAACCGAGAATCCTTTCCGCATCGGAAAAGAGCACGACCGCCGGACAATCGACACCCGATGACTCCACAACCGTGTTCAGGTCGGTTTGGGCGAGGATCGCGGCTTGCGTGGCCAGTTGCTCGTCAATGGTCGCAAGTTCATGGATAACCAGCAACACCCCATTCAACGGACACCAGGGATGTCTCATCCCCCGAATCAATCGGCAAAGATGATCAAGCCTGGACTGCATCCTTCCCATCATCTCCGGATCACGGGTGATAGGCCGCAGCACCTCCTGTGCCCCATCCCCCGTCGTTTCCGTGAGGGGGCTTGTGACGATGTTGGCTCCCTCCGGCGAGACCGGGGCACTTTCCCCTCCCGAGCTCTTGAACAAGCCGGATTTGAACATGCCGGATATATTCGGGTTCCCTTCAAGCGTGGTCAAATGCGAGGTCACACGGGCGGAAAGGGCCCCCAAAAGACAGGTATCCGAACTGACAACAAAAATGGCTTGTTTGCCGGCATACACCTGGAATGGGGCCAACTGGGATTCCGGGATTCCATTGACCTCAAGCGGAATGCGCGCGGCCTCAAACAATGAGCCAAATCCCGATCCGGGTCGGCCCAACACCAAAAAGAGGGGAACCTTTGTTGGATCCATTCCGACACGGTTTATGGCCGCGGTCACCTGCTCCCAGGAAAAATCGATGTCTTCCCAAAGCGATGGGCCGGGTTTGGGATCATAAAGGCGCCATACCAGCCACAACAGCCAGATATTGATGTAAACCATTACCCCAACCAGGGGGAGCCACAACATTCGCAACAAAAGGTGGGGGGCAAAAATATAACGGCCAATTTCATACCAGTACTGGATAAAAGCCAGCAAAGCCAAAATCAAAAGCATCAACACGGCATGAACGACCCAGCGAATGGCGCTGTTGGGCCGGCCAAGACCCTTGGCCATGGAAAACATCGGGGTGAGCAACCCGAAGAACCCCATGAACATTTTGCCGATCCAGCGGAACAAAAACATGTGCCAACACTCCAATAGGCTGTTTGGGGGCTGTCTGGGGGCTATCTGGGGCCCGTCTGATCATTGCCACAACCCGTTTAATTAAGGCGGGTTATGGCCATTCAATCATTGGGAAAACCAGCGCACCAGCAGAAAAAACAGACTGGGTATCACGGCCAATAGGGTGAAACCGCAAATTTTGAGCATCCGGCGGTGATGCAAAAGCGCGTAATGGGGGGGGACAATGGTCGGGGGATCGGGTTCCATTTCCTCTGGGAATTCCAACGGGTATATGCGACACATTTTTTCCCGCATGGCGGAACTCCACTCGATGAGTTTCATCGGTTCGTCCGCCAGCATCCCCCGAAAACCAACCATCACCGCCCAAAAGAAGGGCTGCATCAATTTCAAATCGCCATTCGCCTCGACGATGGCCGCCTGTTGCCAGAATTTCCATGCCCGATCATTGGTTCCAAATAGCTCGGCTTCGAGTTTGGACTCGTTCCAGCGGTCCGCCCAAAGCGAATCCAGGCAAAAAATCTCATCCAACCAACAGACAAGCGGGTATCGAATCCCAAGAAACTCACCACTCCACGCCCCGGCCTCCAGGGTGTCGGGCTTCCAGAAGGCGTTCGGAATGGCTTGGGGAGGAACCGTGACCTTCATCCGACCGTCCAGATCGGACGCCGCGACAAGCATTTCACGGATTCGGGAATGTTCCAGATCAAAAGAAAGTGGGGTGCCTTTTTCGAGGGCTTCGCGAATTCTCAGCCCCTCAATGAGCAGTGCCAAAACGAAATCTGACTGCCTGTCCACCAAAGAGTTGGCCATAAACTCCCCCGGGCCCAATCCCTTTTCACCATCCCGAACGGAACCGGGGAGGGATTTGGAAGGCTTTTGGATAGGATATTGATTTACGGATAGAAGCCGCCGGGTGGGTTAACTTCATGGCTAACAAGGCGATTTACTGGAATGAAGGGCTATTTCTTCGCCCCCACCATTTCCAGGCCAATGACCGATTCCAGTCGATCCAGCAAAACTACCCCGTTCAGCTGCTTTCCGGGCGGGCGGTTGGTATCGGTTTGCTCGAAATCGACCCGGACGCGCTTGCCAACCATATTTTCCGGATCAAAACGCTCAAAGCGATGCTTCCCGATGGAACTATCGCGGATTTCCCGGGCGAATCGTCCACCGCCACCAACAATTTCAAAGCGGTTTTGGATCGCGATAGCTCGGTAACTTTCCAGTTGGGGATCCCGATCCTTAGCCTGGGACGCGCCAACAGCCAGACCGGCGCGGCGAACCCGAACTCCCGCAACCAGGTCGAAGCGATCACGGTCGAAGACGAAAATGATGGACAGCGTCCCGAGGAGATTCTGGTCAAAAGCCTGAATTTCCGGTTGCTGACCCAGGACGACAAGACCGATGGCATGGCGCTTGTGCCTTTGGCAAGGGTGGTCCGCTCCAACCGTCCGGATGGCGCACCCCAACTCGACCCCGATTTTTATCCCCCGATGTTTTTGGCCAACGGCTACGCGCCCCTGGCCGACAACATCATCCTGTACATTCTCAACCGCGTTGGGCGCAAAGCGACCGGCGTGGCGACCCAACTCAAGGCGGGAGGCCTGGGCATGGGCGCCCGTGAGCCCCTGCTTTTTTCCCAATTGAACTGCCTAAACACGGCCCAGGCGGCCCTACAGTCCCTGGCCAACAACATCTCAACCACCATCGGGGATCTTTATCTGGAACTATGCAGGGTTGTCGGCGCCCTGGCGGTTTATGGCACAACACGACTGTTGCCCTCCCTCCCCGTCCTGGATGTCCTGGAACCCCACAAAACATTTGTTCCCCTGCGCCGGTTGATCGACGAATACCTCGACCTGATCGTCGAGCCGGAATTCAAGGATCGGCCGTTCATCGGCGCGGGGCTCCGGATGCAGGTCACCCTGGAACCCTCATGGATCCAGCCCGATTGGGGTATTTTCATAGGCGTCCAATCCGAACTCCCCACCGAGGAGGTGGTGCGAATCATCACCCAACCCGGCGTCCTCGACATGAAAGTGGGAAGCGCGGATCAGGCAGACGCCTTTTATCGCGCGGGCAAGGCCGGCCTGGTCTTTACACCCATAAAGACTCCTCCAAGGGTTTTGCCTCCCGGAGTCACCTACTTCCAACTGTCAAAGGATCTGACCGGTTCCGAATGGGGCGATGTCAAGAGAACCCTGAGCCTGGCCATCCGCTTCAATGAAAACCGGGTCCAGGGCAATATCCAGGACCAGGAAGTCCTCACCCTTTCCCTCAACGGGAAATCCTTTCGCATCCAGTTCACCCTCTTTGTGGTCGCTCCCAAATCGATGGCCTGATTGTGGCGACCGCGAAAGCGGACTCCATCGGTTGGGGCCCCTGTGGAGATGAGGACCCTATGGACCAGGAAATACCAGACCCGATACCAACATCGAAAATTGGCCCGCCTCCCGGCACGGAATTTCGCCCAAACCCCGCGCAAAACACACCCGCCGAATGTCGGGGCCTACAGGAAAGCCCTGGTCATCCGGACCAACAGGGAAACATCGGTTATCCCTTGCACTCGGGGAGGACCCTGCGTGTTTCCGCGGGAACAGACCCCCAAACCGACCAGATGGAAATTCTCTCCGCGGATGGCCGGGTGGAGGTGGAGATCCTCCTGACGGCAAACGGTCCCATGGTCCGGGTCCATGGCGGCTCGCTGAAAATGACCTCCACGCAATCGATCCAACTCGAATCGGCCGGCCCCGTCGATATCAGGGCCGAGGAACTCCGGGTGCGCACGACCCGCTCGGTCCATCTGGACGGGGAAACCATCCGGCTCAACTGCCAGGACCTTCCCGTCACCCAAAGGCCCGGCCCCCAGCCTCCCACCCTTTGTGACAAACACCGCTGCACCGACCACCACCAGCACAACAACAACACAGATACAAACCAACAATAACTATCCAATTTGTTTGATTCTTTGACTTTCGGGACAGGATATGGACACCTCGGACCAGAACTCCACGCCGGAAAAGCACCCTGATACACCCAAGCCTGATACGCCCAAGAATGGACGCCGTTTCCCCATGGTGGGACTTCTGGGCCTGGGATTTCTCACCGATTTCCTGGATGCCCTGGGTGTGGGATCCTTTGCCACAACCACGACTTCCCTGCGACTGGGAAGAATTGTCGAGGATGATGACATCCCGGGAACCCTGAATGTCGGACACGCCATTCCCTCCCTGCTCGAGGCCATCCTTTTCCTGATCACCGTGCCCGTTGACATGCTCATGCTTTGCACCATGGTCCCGGCCGGGGGACTGGGAGCCTGGCTGGGAGCCAGTTTCGTCATTCGATGGCCCAAACAAACCATTCAGCGCGCCATGGCCCTTTCGCTGCTGGTCACCGCAATCCTGATCACACTTAGACAATGCAATGTCTTCCAGTTGGATGAAGCGGCCACAAGCCTCAATGGCGGGTTTTTACTGATCGCCATCGCTGCCAACTTTTTCATCGGCTCCCTCACAAGCCTGGGAATCGGCAATTACGCTCCCACCATGGCCATCCTCTACCTCTTGGGTCTAAACCCAAAGGCTTTCTTTCCGGTCATGGCCGCATCCGCCGCCTTGATCCTCCCCACCGCCGCCATTCGTTTCTGGAAATCGGGCAGATTTGACAAAAGGACAGCGGCAGGGTTGACCCTGGGTGGTGTTCCCGGAGTTTTGGTCGCCGTCTATTTGGTCAGGGAGATGTCGGTGTATTGGTTGCTATGGATCGTTGTGGTGGTCCTGATTTATAGCTCCCTGACACTTTATCAGGCCTCCCTTCCCAAAAAGGAAACCTAGGCCACCGCCCTGATTTCCCGGCAAAGCCCCGGATTCCAAAAACAAAAAAACAGCCACAAAAATCCGGCAAAGAAAACAGAAACTCCTGATTCCATTCCATTTCCCTTAGGATAAGGTTGCCTTGACCCTAAGGGATTGGGCGGACATCCCGACTGTCCCGGCTCCTATGCATCCGGCCGACCAGATCCCTCAGCAAAGAGGTCAGCCACCAGGAGAATATTGCCATGCCCGCGCCGGCCGCGATGATTGGGGATATGCACATTTGTCCGGAGTTTGACGGACCGGTTCCCCATGTCGGCGGACCAGTCATTGGCCCGGGTGCCCCCACGGTTCTCATTTGTGGCACCCCGGCAATCATCATCGGCGATATGGCGATTTGTGTTGGCCCACCCGACACGATGATCATGGGTAGCGAGACCGTGTTTGCTTGTGGCATTCCGATTTGCCGCGTGGGCGATATGTGCGAACATGGGGGGACAAATATTGGCCCCGGTGCTCCCACGATTTTTATTGGACCATAATATAAATTGGGTGACTTCGGACTGATCCATTCAGGAATCCTTGGGGCATATGGCCAACTTTTCGCAAAAGTCCTTGCCTTTCCAAATCGAAACCCCGTTGGGACAGGATGCGTTTTTTATCCTTTCCCTCGAGGGCACGGAATCCTTGTCTGGCCTCTTCGAATTCACCCTGGAACTCGGGGCGCCCCTTGGTTCCACCGTTGACTTTAACCAGTTGATGGGAAATGACGCGGCGGTCGCCTTCTATTACAAGGAAACGGTCCAGCGTCGGGTCAACGGAATCATCACGGAATTCTCCTCGACCCATTCCGACGACTACTTCGACTATTACGAAATGGTCCTCAGACCCCGTCTATGGCTACTTTCCCTATCCAAACAGTCCCGCATTTTTCAACAACAATCAGCGACCCAGATCCTGTCGGCGGTCCTCAATCCGGTACATGGCGCCATCATCGAGGTTTCACCCCAGGCGACCACAAGAAATTACTGCACGCAATACCGCGAGACCGATTTGGCATTTTTTCAAAGACTTTGTTTCGAAGAGGGAATTGCCCACTATTGGGACCACACCCCCACCGACCATCAACTCATCCTCACGAATAACACCACCACAAATCCCTCGGTGGGAATCTGCGAATTCAACCAGACCGAAGGCGGCTCCCTTGACCAGCAATCGATCAAATCGTGGAAAACAAAGCAGGTTCTTGTCAATCCGCAGGTGGGGGTTCGCGATTCCCATTTTGAACTGTTTAACCAATTGCCTGTCTCTTATACACATCTCCGAGCCCACGAGACCAGAGAGGA
>CAWUOD010000026.1:0-13270 GCA_963923115.1 uncultured Singulisphaera sp. | reverse complement strand
GACTATCAGAGGGATCTTGCCGGATCCAGGGAACGACTCGCCGCCGCCGAGGCGCGACTGAAACAGGCCGAATCGGAAAGGGAATTGGCGAAAACCGAATATGACAGGATCACCCGCCTCGTGGCCCGCGCCTCCGCCGCCGCCTCCGATCTCGACTCGCAACGCGCGAAACTCCAAAGCTCAAACGCCGCGGTTACCGTCGCCCAGCGCGAAATCGAAGCGGCAAGGATTTCCCTCCAACAGGCCGATGCCAACCTGCAATATTGCACCCTGGCATCGCCTTTCGGCGACGCGGTGATCGCGGCCCGGTCCGTCGACAAATTCCAGCGGGTGATGGCGAACCAACGGGCCTTCCAGGTTCTTGATCTTTCAAGCGTGGTCATCGCTTTTTCGGTCCCCGATATTCTTGTTGGGAAATTGACCTTTGGGCAAAAAATCGAAATCACCAGCGAGGCGCTTCCGGGAAAGCGCTTTGATGGCGTCATCCACAAAATAGCCCCGGGCGCCGACCCCCAAAACAGATCCTATCCCATCGAGGTTCGGGTCGATAAACCCGATGGCCTGCGACCTGGCATGGTCGCCTTGGCCCATTTCCGCAGGGAGCAAAAAGCGTATTTGGTGCCCATGACCGCCGTGGCACCCCGTGTCCAGGATCAGGCAACAACCGTTTTTCTCGTTGCCAAAAGCGGGGGGAAGATGATCGCCAAACAGATCCCCGTGGGAGTTGTCGATGTCCTTGACAACAGACTCGCCATCAGGATCGAACCGGGGGACCTGAATCCGGGGAGCGTGAAGGTCGGCGACCAGATTGTCGGGACCGGCGTGCATCGCCTTCACGATGGCGACCTTGTCCGCATCGCCGAATAAACCGTCTTGATCCCTATCTTTGAAACAGGAAAAGGTGGCCCTTCGAACGGGAAAAAGGAACAGCCGGGGACCATGACCGTATCGCAATATTTTGTCTACAAGCGTCCGATTGCCTGGACCCTGCTCTTTTTCACGATGGTGGGTGGGCTCGCGGCTTATCGGGCCATGCCCCAGCGCCAGGACCCCGTCATACAAATCCGAAGCGGTGTCGTTTCAACCCCCTATCCCGGGGCAGATCCCATCGAGGTGGAACAGGAGGTCAGTCGCAAGATCGAAAAAAGACTATCGGAAAACCCGGCTGTCGAACATGTCCGCTCGGATAATCGACAGGGTATGTCCGTCGTTTTCGTCGACCTTTATGACACAATCAGGGACGCCGATGCAATCTGGCAGGACCTGGACAACAAACTCAGCTCGATGAACGATCTTCCCACCATGAATGGGACCATGGTCCGTCCAGTCCTCAACAAGGATTTCGGCGACACCGTCGCGGTGATGCTCACGCTGACCAGCCCACCGGTAAGCGAAATCGAGGTGGATAGCCGGGCAAAAGTGATCGGCGCGAGGCTGAAAGAAACAAGGGCCGGGCGACCCGAGTCGCTACGGGACCGCCGTCACAGTGGAATTCTCATACACCCCACCACGGTTTCGGCGGAATTGACCCATCGTCTGGTGCAGTCCCTTTTGGAATACCTGGGCCAAAAAGGGCTTGTCGAAGATCCTGTGAGCCTCGACCTTTTGGGCGCTTCCGCGATCGATTTTCGTCTCAAATCGGGCTTCGACCGCGAGGCTTTGCTTGGCGGACTGGAACATTGGAAAAGCACCCATCTGGCTTTGGGTTCCGGACATCCCGATGTTTGGCCGGTGGTCATTGTTGGGGATCCCGACACACTTGGGGACGAACTGCGAAAAAAATGCCGTGACGAACCAGGAGGCGTGGCCCGCTATGGCTATGAGGAGCTTCGCCGATTCGCCGACACCATCCAGGATCGTCTTCGCCAATCCACAAAGGTCGGCAAGGTGGAACAATTGGGCGTTTTGGACGAGCGCATTTATCTCTATTACAGCAATCGCCGGCTTGGGGCGTTTGGTCTGGATTTTCCCTCGATCGCGAAAAAACTGGACCAGAGAAACATCAACCAACCGGCGGGCACGGTCGAATTGCCAAGGCAAAACCTGGCCATCAAACCAAGCGGCAAACTAAGCGGGGCCTCCGATTCGGCCGACCTCGTCGTTGATGTCAGGGATGGCGCGCCCATCTACTTGCGGGATCTCGTCGAAATCGTGAGGGGCTACGAGGATCCCCCACGAGTTTTGAATTTTCGCACTTTGAAATATCCCGTAAATCATCCCCCCACGGCTCCCGAAACCTTCGCGGCGTATCCCACGCGAACGGAAGATCATGGGGCGACAGCGGTATTTGATCCGGACCAATCACAAAAGCTCTGGACGACGCGCGCGATAACATTGGCGATTCGCCAGGTGAAAGGAACACAAATCGCGGAATTCAGCCGGGACATCAATGCCACACTCGAATCACTCAAGGGGATTTTACCCGAGGATCTCCGGATCGAACGAACAAGCGATGAACCCGAGAGGGTCTACTCCAAAATCCATGAGTTCAACGAATGCCTGTTTGAGGCGGTCATCATCGTCGTCATTGTCTCCCTCCTTTTCATGGAGTGGCGCAGCGCCCTGATCATCGCTTTGTCGATTCCAATCACCCTGGCTATGACATTCGCTTTTTGCGCGATCATGGGTGTCGACCTTCAACAGATTTCGATCGCGGCGCTGATCATCGCCCTTGGACTTTTGGTGGACGATCCGGTCGTCGCGGGAGATGCCATCAACCGGGAATTGGCCAATGGCGTCCCAAGGGATGTCGCGGCCTGGCTTGGTCCCCAGAAACTTTCCCGCGCCATCCTTTATGCCACGGTCACCAACTGCGCCGCCTTTTTGCCCCTTTTGGTGGTGAGTGGCGGAGTGGGGGAATTCATCTGGTCGCTTCCCGTCGTGGTGACCGCCTCGCTTGTGGCCAGCCGTCTGGTTTCCATGACCTTTATACCCCTTTTGGGATACTATTTACTTAAAGGCCAAAAGGGATTTGAGGCCGGTCTTTCCGATGGGACGGGCGGTTCGCGATTTGCCCGGATGTACAACGGTTTTTCCGAACTTTGCATGAACTACAAATGGGCTTCGATGGCGATCTGCCTGATGGCCATCATCGCGGGCGGAAGTCTCCTGCCATTGATAGGCACCAACCTGTTTCCCAAGGATCTTCACACCGCCTTCACCGTAAACCTATACCTTCCCGAGGGGTCGTCGCTTCGCGAAACCAAAGCGGAGGCGATGGCCGCGATCGACGCCATCGACCGGATTGCGGGATCCGAGGTGGAGGCCTACACAACCTTCGTCGGGGCCGGCGGCCCACGCTTTTGGCTCTCGATCATTCCCGAACAGCCCGCCACAAACTACGCCCAGATCATGGTTCATACCCGTGTGAAACAAAGGACCTACGCCATAGCCGAAGGATTGAAGCGCGAGCTTCCCCCCGAAATGTCCGTCGCGAGGGTCCATGTGCAAACCCTTGAGTCGGGACCGCCCATTGGAATCCCGGTGCAGCTTCGCATCCTCGGCCAGGATATTCCCACCATCCGCCGCCTGGGCGAGCAACTCAAGGGCTTCATGCGTGAATATCCCGGGGCCCTCAGCATACAGGACGATTGGGGTCCGGAATATATGAGAATTGGCCTCAGGGTCGATCCCGGGCGCGCCAATGTCATCGGCGTGACAAATCAGGATGTCGCCAGCGTCGTGAACGCCGCCCTTTCGGGGGCGACGGCCACAACCATCCGCGAACGGGATCGTCTGATTCCGGTGATTTTCCGTCTTCGTCCGGATGAGCGGGGCCAAATCGGGGAGATCAAAACGATGACCGTGGCCGGTTCCCAAACAGGCGCCCGTGTTCCCCTGGAACAGATCGCCTCCCTCGAGCCGCAATTCGTATCCCCAAAAATCTCAAGGCGCGACAACGAACGGTGCATGACGGTCAAATGCGATGTTGAACCGGGCATATTGGCAAGCGATGTGTATCAGTTTCTGGAGGACCGGTTGGCCAAGGTCGTTCCCGAATGGCCCGCGGGCCACCATTTCCAGATCGGAGGGGAAAAAGAGGAACAGGCAAAAGGCTTTGGATCCCTGGCGATCTCGATGGTGGTTTCGACATTGGCCATATACCTGGCCCTGATCCTTCAATTCAACAGCCTGACCAAACCGCTTGTTGTGTTCGCCGCGGTGCCTTTCGGAATGATAGGCGGCCTGATGGGTTTAATTGTTTTTGGAGTTCCTTTGGGATTTTTTGCCCTGTTGGGGGTCTCCTCGCTTATTGGCGTCATCATCAGCCATGTCATCGTCCTTTTCGAATACATCGAAGAGGCCCATGAGCGGGGTGAACCCTTGCGACGGGCCGTGATCGATGCCGCGTTGGTGAGGCTGCGCCCGGTGCTGGTCACGGTCCTGGCGACCGTTGGCGGTCTCATTCCCCTCGCGGTCAAGGGGGGGCCACTCTGGGAACCTCTTTGCTATGTCCAGATCATGGGCCTGCTTGTCGCGACCCTTGTCACCAAAGTCGTTGTTCCCGTCTTTTATGTTCTGTTTGTCGAGGATTTCCATTTGATCAAGTGGCATGCGCCGGGAGAACACCCAAAGGACGGTCCACTTCCTGAAATGTCCATGCCCCGTACGCCCAACCCTTCCCAATACCCCGGGCCGGGTCCCGCCTGAATCCGCCATGGGGGGAGGAAAAATCCTTGGCCAAAACCCACCTTCACGGGAAAGGATTGGTTTTACCGGGGAGCAGGATTTTTTCCCTTAAGGAAAAACCGGAACTCCCCATAGGATATCCAGCGGTTCAACATGGCTCGCGTTGGGGAAGTGTCATGGATTCTTCAGGGCTATCCCAAAGGCAATGGCGATTTCGATTGGGTGCCTTTGTAATCGCTTTGGTCATAATGACCTTGTCGTTGGTGCTATCTGGTCGGATTCCCCCACAACTCATGGCCGCTTTGGGTGTAATCGGATTCCTTGCACTGGCCGCCTCCGCCTCGGCCAATCCACAACTTATTCCATGGAGGACGGTGTTTTGGGGAATTGGAATCCAGTTGGGTTTTGCCATACTTGTTTTGCGGGTCCCCGCGGGGTATCACGCGTTTGAATGGCTGACCAATATGGCATCCGCTTTCCTCGATTATGGCAAAGTGGGAACCAGGTTTGTCTTTGGTTCCCTTGCCGATGGGGATGCCACCCAAAAAGCATTCGGTTCCGGAGTGCCTTTTTTTGTCGCGGTCCTGCCCACCATCATTTTCGTCTCCTCCTTTTTCACCATTCTCTATCACCTTGGTATTTTACAGGCGATCGTTCGGAGCATGGCCTGGGGCATGGAGAAATTATTGGGCACAAGTGGCGCGGAAACACTTTCCGCCGCGGCAAACATCTTCATGGGTCAAACGGAAGCCCCTCTGGTGATCAAACCCTACATCGAAAAAATGACTTTGTCCGAGCTTTTGGCAATGATGGCGGGAGGAATGGCGACGGTGTCCGCGGCGCTATTGGTCATCTACATCGGCATGTACCAGAACATTGGGGCCGATCCGATCGGCATCCTTTGCACCTCGGTAATGGCAGCGCCATGCAGCCTCTATCTCACAAAAATGGTGCTACCCGAAACAGGCGTCCCTGAAACCCGCGCGGGCAAAGTGATCTCGCCACCCTCGACACACGCCAATGTCATTGACGCCGCCTCGGGAGGCGCGAGCGATGGGCTGATGCTCATGCTCAATGTCGGCGCGATGCTTGTCGCCTTCCTTGGATTGATCGCCCTGTTTGATGGTCTTCTCGATCAGGCCCGTCTGGGCTTTTTGCGAATGGGGTTTTCCCTGGAGGGAACATGGAGCCTTGGAGGCATCTCGTCGTGGCTTATGCGCCCGATCGCCCTTCTCATGGGCGTCATCCCGGAGGACAGTCCCCGTGTGGGCGAGTTGCTGGGGGCGAAACTTGTCGCCAATGAATTTGTCGCGTTTCTGATGTTGCAAGGCGAAGCGTTCGCGACTCTCGATCCAAGAAGCAAAACCCTGGTGGCGTTCGCGCTTACGGGGTTCGCCAATTTATCTTCGATTGGCATCCAAATTGGTGGTATTGGGGCCCTGGCTCCATCGCGTCGTTCGGATTTGGCCCGACTCGCCCCCCGGGCCCTTTTGGTTGGTTTTTTGGCGACCCTGATCAACGCCGCCATGGCGGGGATTTTGTTATAGGGGGCATTGGTGATGAATCATGACCATCCGCTTCTGGGGGAACTTGTCGCGGCGGCTTTGGCCGCGCGGGACCTTGCCTACGCCCCCTATTCCAGGTTTTTGGTGGGAGCGGCGCTCCTTGCGGAGGATGGGCGGATTTTCACGGGTTGCAATGTCGAAAACGCGAGCTATGGGCTGACGATTTGTGCCGAGCGCAACGCGGTCTTTTCCGCGGTGGCGGCGGGGTGCCGGACCTTCACACACCTGATCATCGCGACCGATACGCCACTTCCCACGCCCCCTTGCGGAGCCTGTCGGCAGGTGCTTTATGAGTTTTCCCCCGAACTGGAAATCGGCCTTGCGACCCCCGCGGGTCTGCAAAGCCGACATACCCTGGCGGAGCTGTTGCCCGGGGCTTTTGGCCCGAAGTGTTTGGGGTAGGACAGGAACCCATGGAAATCGTCTATCGGTTCGTTGAACGACAAAATAAATCCCTAGCGGAAGAAAAACCTGTAAGCCAGCCAGGTCACGGCCGAAATCCCCAACAGGAAAACGCCCAGAATGACCAGCAATGGAATTAGCGGGTTTTGTTCCCTGAACTGAATCGTCCGGGAACCCTGCCGCTGAAATACCGTCCCGCTTCCCCCTTCCTCCCCCGGATCCAAAAACAATTCCTCCGAGGACGAAGGCGGAGGACTGAAAGAGGTGGAGGTTCCCGATTCGATGCATTCCCGGACCGCCGTCTCAACCTCGGTCGGGTCGTGCATCTCCGCGTGGCTTTCCGATTTGGGCTCCGAGCCCGTGTCATCCGCCAAAAGCTGCCTTTCCAAATCGCTAATTTCTTCGGGATGGTACATCCGAAGGCGACTGACATCGTCCCCTTCGTTTTTGACCTTCTCGAAAACATGCTCACCCGGGGTCCACAACTTCAGATCCGCGGCCAAAAGCCCGGCCGGGGATATGCGCTGGTTCGGATCCTTCTCCATCATCGCGGCGATCAAACCAAGGAAGCCTTGCGGAATGTCGGGACGCAGCCTGGAAAGGGGCTCGGGATCCTCGTTCCGGTGGCGACGCATACGCTCGAGGCTTGTACCCCCCTGGAACGGGGGCTTTCCCGTCAGGGCGTAGTATAGCGAACATCCCAGACCGTAAATGTCCGCGCGACCATCAACCTTGGATGGGTCAAATGTCTGTTCCGGAGCGATATAGTCCATTGTTCCCACAATGAACCCCTGCCCACCAACAACCGATTCATCCACCTCCGGCTCGTTCTGCTGCATCGCGAGGCCAAAGTCGATCAGGCGAACCTGCCCCTTGGAACTGATGACGATATTGGCCGGCTTGACATCCCGGTGAACCAATCCCTGCAAGTGGACATGGTGAAGGGCAAGCGCCACCTCCATGCCGATGAAGGCCGCCTGTTCCACCGACATCGGACCCTCCTCCTGGACCAGCCTGTGCAGGCTGCGTCCGGAGACGAATTCCATGGCGATGTAATGTATGCCATCAATATGGCCCGATTCATGCACCGGAGCGATGTTCGTATGCTTGCCCGCAACCCTGCTTAAACGCATCTCACGCAAAAATCGTGCTAGCCGCCTCGGCTCCCTGGCTTGATTGGGTGGGAGGACCTTTACGGCGACCAACTGCCCCTTGTCCATGTCCATCGCAAGATATACGGTCGCTGTGCCCCCCCGGGCCACCGGCGAAAGAATGGCAAAATGACCAAGCTTGAGCCCGCGGGCTATACCCTGGAGAAGTTTGCTCGCCTGAAATCGGGTCAGGTGCCCCGCGCGAATAAACGCCTCGGCAACCTGATTGGGAAAAGGACGAAGGGACGGGTCTATTTTCAGGAAAAAATCACGAACGAAGGCACGCTCCAACAATCCGGAGCGGAGCAAGGCACGCAAAAAATCTTCCGTACTCTGAGGCGGAGGCTGCACGGTTGCAGGGCTTTCGGAAGAAGAATCACTACTCACTGGGCAACAAACCTCCCATTGCCAATTGTATGGCCCAAATGCCACCAACCGTTAGGGAGAGACTCCTGTTTTCGTTGGGACTCGTATTCCCATTCCCTTTCACCCCACCAAAGGTCGGGCAAAAGTCCCACAAGCTTCCCTGAAAGGAATCACTTGGGGCTAGGTTTTGATATAGAAAAATCGGTCTTCGTCTCTTAAAATGCCCAAATAAAGCAAAACTTCATTAAAGACATACGCAAAAGTGACACTGAACCAGGCAATCGGTCGGGGCTATCGGCCACGGATCGCCGCGCCCACCTGTCGGACAAGACGCTCCTCCACCTTTTGGTGAGCCTTGTCGATATCCTTGTCGGCGAGGGTTTTATCCATCGCCTGATACCCAAGCGACCAGGCCAGGCTTTTCCTTCCCTCGGGCACTCCCGGCCCCCGGTAAATATCAAAAAGTCTTAATTCCCCGAGCAAATCTCCAGCCGCAGCGCGAATTTCCCGGGCGACCGCATCCGCCGCGACAGCCTCGTCCACGACCACCGCGACATCTCGAAGGGCCATCGGGAAACGGGACACTCCCCTGATCACCCGGCGAGTGGGGAGCACAACCATTAGCGAAGCCAAATCGATTTCCGCGATCAAAACAGGGCCGGAGAGCCCAAGTGTCTGGGCAGAACGGGGATGAAGCTCGCCAAAGAAACCGAGCGGGCGCTCTTTTCCCTGGAAACGATACGAGATATTCGCTTGCCTGCCGGGGTGTAGGGCCGGGCGGACCGATTTCGCGTCGAAACGCAATTGCGAAGCATCCAGACCCAACAGGTCCACAAACTCCTCGATGGTCCCCTTGAGGTCGAAAAGATCGAGTGTCTCCGGTTGTTTCCCGTCCCAGAAAGGCGCTTCACGCCGGCCCGAAAGGACAATCGCCAACCTGTGTGGTTCCGATGGGCGACCATTTTCGCCTG
This sequence comes from uncultured Singulisphaera sp., assembly GCA_963923115.1. Lineage (GTDB taxonomy): Bacteria > Planctomycetota > Planctomycetia > Gemmatales > Gemmataceae > SYLG01. Next base: position 4,186 of record CAWUOD010000026.1, on the reverse strand, counting down.
GAGGAAGATAGGCCCGGCCCAGTTCGAATAGTTTTTGAACGGGAGCCCCATTTTGCCTGAGGTTGGTCGTGGCGATCTCCAAAACCGACGCCGCGACACTTCGGCGCATCACAGAGCGTTCGGGACTGATCGGATTTGCCAGGGAGATATGATCGGCACCGGTGGCATCAAGCCCCGGTTCGATCATCCGGTCGACGGCGGGGGAGCTGAGCGAATAGGTGATCACCTCCTGTAGGCCAAGCCCCGCTGCCAGGTCGCGCACCCGATTGTGGAAATCGTTCTCGGGATTGCCAAGCCGGTTGGCGATGGTGCCCTCCAGAAGGGTCGATGGCAGACGGTCATACCCCTCAAGGCGGGCTATCTCCTCGATCAGGTCGACATCGCCTTCCTGGACATCGAGTCTTTCGGCGGGCAGGGTGACTTCGAGTTCGTAGGATCCATCGGTGTCCGCGCCGATTCTTTTCACGGAGAACCGAAGCGCGTGGAGGATGGATTCCACCCTCCCGACGGGAACGGGGACTCCAAGCACGCCCTGGATCTTTTTACTGCACAATACCACCTTGCGTGGCTCGTGGCGGACGGGCCAGCTCTCGATGACGCCGGTGGCGACCCGGCCGCCACCAAGGGAGGCGATCAGGTCGGCGGCGCGTTCGAGCGCGGGGCCCGCTTGCGTCGCGGCGACCCCACGGCTGAAACGCAGGCTGGCCTCGCTTGGAAGGTGCAGAGCCTGGGCCGCTTTGCGGATCCGGATGGGATCAAAGTGCGCGGACTCAAGAAGCACATTGGTCGTGTCCGGTCCAACCTCGGTGTCGGCGCCGCCCATGACGCCCGCGAGTGCGATCGGCCCCTTGTCATCGGCGATGACCAGCATTCCCGGTTCCAGCCTCCGATCCTGGCCATCGAGGGTTTTCAGGATCTCGCCGGCCCTGGCGTCCCGGACGCGGATGTTGATGGCGCCGCCCTGGTTGCGCGCGGCCAGTTTATCCAGGTCGAAAGCGTGGAGCGGTTGTCCCTGTTCAAGCATCACCAGGTTGGTGACATCGACCAGGTTGTTGATCGGACGCATACCCGATGCGGAAAGTCGTCTTTGAAGCCAGGCGGGCGAGGGGCCAACCCTCACACCGGCGATGGCGCGCGAGGAATAGCGCTCTGAAACGCTGGAATCCTCCATGGAAACAGATACTTTCGCGGGCCATTCGCCCGATTCGGCGGGATTGGCCACGGGCGCGCAGACCTCGCCGCCAAAAAGGGCGGCGACTTCGCGGGCCACGCCCAGCATCGAAAGACAACGCCCCATGTTGGGGAGAATGTCCACTTCGACCACCGTGTCGCCAAGCACATCCACGGCTGGGGTTCCGGGCCTGATCTCCTCGGGATAGAGGATGATTCCATCGTGCTCTTCGGACAGGCCCAGCTCAAACGCCGAGCAAAGCATCGAATCGCTGGGGATGCCGCGAATTTTGGTGGGTTTCAGCTCTTTAAGAGTTTTGACATCCGAATGGCCATCAAAAAGGACCGATCCGGTTCGCGCGAGGATCACGGTTTGGCCCGATTCACCCACCGCGATGTTTGGCGCGCCCGTGACAAGGGGTTTTTCCTCCCCGGTGCCATGATCGACGATGGGCAGCTTGAGCCGGTCGGCGTCGGGATGCCGGTCAATGCGGAGGATCTTCGCGAAGACGACCTTGTCGGCCGCCCAGACGGGCCCGGGCTCCCCCACAAGAGGGGCGAGTTCCCTGGGAATCTCGGTGCCGATGGGGCGAAGCGAGGCGACCTCGAGTCCGGCGAGGTTGAGCCTCGCGACCAGATCGGTCAAAGGGGGCAGCGGGATCATCTCCCGCAGCCAGGAAAGCGAGATCTTCATGGCTGGAGGTCCAGTCGTTTATGTTCGGGACTAAAACTGTTTCAGGAAACGCCAGTCGTTGGCCCAGAATTGGCGGATATCGTCCATCCCCGAAAGGAGCATAACGATGCGCTCGACACCAAGGCCAAATGCGAAGCCGCTATGGGTTTCGGGGTTGTAGCCACCGTTTTTGAGAACGGTCGGATGGACCATGCCGGCGCCAAGAATCTCAAGCCACCCGGTCTTCTTGCAAAGGGAGCAACCCTTGCCCGCGCAAAGGATGCAGTCCATGTCGACCTCCATCGAAGGCTCGGTGAAGGGGAAATAGCTCGAACGGAGGCGGATCTTGCGCTTGTCGCCGAATAGCCTTTGAATGAAGGCGAGCAATGTTCCCTTGAGGTCGGTCAGGTGGACCTTCTCGCCCACCGCGAGACCCTCGACCTGATGGAACATGATTTCGCTGCGCGAGGTGATCTGCTCGTATCGGTAACACATGCCGGGAAGGACCACCCGAAGGGGGCCTGGCGCCGCCTTGCGCATGGCGTGGATCTGGCCAGGCGAGGTGTGCGTCCGGAGGATCCATCCCGGACGGGTGGTGTGGAATGTGTCCCACATATCCCGGGCGGGGTGGTGTGGAGGCATATTGAGAAGACCGAAGTTGACTTCGTCCTCTTCGACCTCGTGGCTGGTGAAGGGCTCGAAACCAAGTTCACCAAAGATTCCAAGAATCTTGCGAAGGGTTTGGGTGGAGGGGTGGAGCCTGCCTGGTGCGGGGCGCCTGCCTGGCAGGGTGATATCCACGGCACCCTTTTTCAGGTCGTCCTCAAGGGCTTTTTCGCGAAAGGACAAAAGGGCGGCATCATGGGCGGCTTGCAGTTCCTCCTTGATGGCGTTGGCTTTTTGGCCATATTCGCGGCGTTCGGCGGCGGGAATCTCGGCGATGCGCTTGAGGGCGTTGGAGATTTCGCCTGTTTTGCCGAACCAACGGTTTTGCCAGGAACGCAAAGAAGCTTCGTCCGCTACCAGACGAAGCTCCTCGGTTCCCTGACTCAGGAGTGTGTCCAGGGAGTTAGACATAATGGTTTCGGGGCCTATTTCGCGGCCGCGAGTTGGGTCTTGACGATCTCCACGATCTGGGTGAAGGTCTCGGGATCGTGGATGGCGATTTCCGAGAGGCTTTTGCGATCGAGGATGATGCTGGCCTTTTGGAGACCGTAAATCAGTTCGCTGTAACGGATTCCGCGCATGCGACAAGCGGCGCTGACGCGAACAATCCACAGGCGGCGGAAGTCACGCTTCTTGACCTTGCGGTCGCGATAGGCGTAGGCGCGGGACCTAACAAGGGCCATGGCCGACTGGCGTTGCAGGTTGTGACGACCGGCGCGGAAACCTTTGGTCAGTTTGCGAAGGCGCTTGCGTCCACGCAGAACGGTCTTGCCGCTGCGAGCTCTGGTCATTTCAATTCACTCCAAAAAATAAATTCGTGTGCGTTTCGGGAAGCCCAGCTGATAAACGGGGCGGGTTATTTGCCGCCCATGGCCAGGACATACTTCAGGGCAATTTTTTGCCCCGTCACAAGACCCTTGCGCAGCTGGCGCTTGCGCTTACGGGTCTTATGGCTGTTGATGTGCTTCTTGCCGGCTTGGGAACGCTTGAGCAAGCCCGTTGCTGTCACGCGAAACCGCTTTACCGAGGCCTTGTGCGTCTTCTTCTTGGTCTTTGCAACCTTCAGTGGCATGATTCACTCCCCCCGTAATGGTCTACTCAACCCTAGGCCTGCTAAGCCTTTCCGTTGAGTCAGCACCCGGGAGCCTTGTTCTATAACCCGGGAAAAAACCCTAACGCCCCGGATTCTGGCCGGGGACGAAAAAGCAATCTTACCACATACATCGGTTTCTGGCGAGTGAGAATTCTCCAAGACCACCCGCCAATTCCAATTCGTGGTCCATCTTGCCTATTTGTTGACCCGGCCGGTGTATTCTCCGGTCCGGGTGTCGATCGTGATCAACTCCCCAATCGCGATGAAGGGGGGAACGGTGACCACAAGCCCTGTCTCGCAAGTCGCGGGCTTGTATTGGGCCGCGGCGGTCGCTCCCTTGAGGGCCGGTTCGGTTTCGGTAACCTTCAGCTCGATGGTTGGAGGAAGTTCAAGGCTGATCGGCTTGTCCTCATAGAAAACAACATGGCAGTTGTCGTTTTCCTTGAGGTATTGGATCAGGTCGCCCACCCAGTCCTTGTTCAGCGCGGTCACATCGAAGGTTTCCAGGTCCGAAAACATGAAATCGTCGCCTTCGCGGTAGAGGAATTGCATCTCCCGCTTGTCGAGGTCTGTCTCTTATACAC
>CAWUOD010000025.1:0-13502 GCA_963923115.1 uncultured Singulisphaera sp. | reverse complement strand
TGGTCGATCTTCCGCCGCTTTCGGACCCGGAAGGAGGCATAGGGGGGGAATCCAAAAAATCATGAGGCCGATACCGGTCTTTTTTTTCCGATATTATTGAGGAGTCATTTGCTCTTGAAGTTCTAAATTAAAATGGTCAAAATATAAGGTTGTTTTCCATATAATTCACTTTTGTTTCTAATGAATTTTCCGCTATTAATGGCGGGGATTTTCTCTTTGGAGGCCCCAATGGCGGTGCCCGATTTTCAAACCATCATGCTCCCTTTTCTGGTTGAATTATTTGATGGAAAAGAGAGAACAATCAGTGAACTGACAGGTGATCTGGCTAATCGATTCCAACTGACGGAAATTGACCTTCAGTTACTTCTCCCGAGTGGAACTCAATCCCTTTTTAAAAATAGAGTTGCGTGGGCAAAGACACATTTGAAGCACGCAGGGTTAATTGAAAATCCAAAAAGGGGTAGAGTCCGAATTTCCGATCAAGGCTTGAAGGTTTTGGATCAAAAACCTCAACAAATCAACTGCCGGTTTCTGAAAACCTTCCCAACTTACCTAAAATTTATTGGTTCAATCAATGAGCAACCTTACGAATCCAAATCTGTTTCTGAATCCGTTATTGTGGAAAGCAAACAAACACCCCAAGAAGTAATGGAATCCGCATTTCATACCCTTCGCAAAGCCACCGCCGAAGACTTAATCGATCGTCTAAAAAAATGTTCGCCTGGTTTTTTTGAAATCGTTGTGGTCCGGCTATTGCAGGCGTTGGGATATGGGGCAACGGGTGATTCCCTCGTTACAGGAAAATCAGGCGATGGTGGAGTTGATGGCATCATCAAAGAGGACAAACTTGGGCTGGATATCGTCTGTGTTCAAGCAAAACGCTGGGAAGGAACTGTGGGGCGACCGGTGATACAAGCGTTTGTGGGCAGCATGGATTTTGTAAGGGCGAGGAAGGGCGTTGTGATCACCACATCCGGTTTTTCACGGGATGCAGTGGATTATGTTGAGCGTATTGAAGGCAAAAAAGTGGTCCTGATGGATGGCCCCATGCTTGCTGGTTTGATGATCGATTACAAGATTGGTGTTACGATTTTTAAGCAATATCAACTTGCTGAATTGTCCAATGATTTCTTTGATGAAGATGAAGGGTGACTGTATTAAATTTTCAGATTGAACCTGCAGATTCCTACAAACAGTGGGATTGGCTGGGGGTGCACATTTGGGGCGGATTTCATGGAAATACGGGCCTACCAGAGAAAGGAAACAGACCCATTTGCAATGGTTTAGCACCATCCCCGCTCGGAAAAAGACCAATATCCTTTAAGTCCTCAAACCTTCATATGCCAGGATTTTGACAAGGTCACGGCCAATATCCGTTCGCAGGCGCAAACGCGGCATATCCCAGAGGTGGCCGAAGATCGTCCCCAGAACATCGGGGATGGTCACGGGAAGTGCCGAGGGGTTCGAACCGTCCCGGCTGCTTTGGCCATAGATCCCCCCGGTGCCGATGGGGCCACCCGAAAGAAGCAGCGGGCCCAGGTTCCCCCAGTGATCGCGTCCGCCTTTTTCGTTGACCCTTGGCGTGCGGCCCATCTCGCCACAAACCACCACAAGCACCTTTTCCCGAAGTCCCCGTTCGGACAAATCATCGAGCAGCGCGCTGAGTGCCTTGTCCAGGACCGGAGCCAGCCAGGGCATGGCGTCTTTCATCGGCGCGTTGTTCACATCGCTGTGGTTGTCCCAGACAAATGCGGTGTTGACCGCGACAAAACCCGTGCCCCGTTCCACAAGCCGCCTGGCCATCAGCATCAGCTTGCCCAGGGATTTGACATGTTCCTTGTAGAAATTGTGGTTGTTCCATTTGGTCGGGATGGACGCTTCGCTCACAAGGTTGGCGGTATCGTAGCGTTCGAGGACTTTGGGGCTCTCCCTTTTGAGATCAAAGGCCTCTCCCACATCGCCCAGCAAAACCCGCAAAGCCCGCTCGCGTACCCCATCGCTCCCTTCGAGGTCCAGTTGGCGTTCCAAACCATCCAGGGAGGCAAGCAGGTTTCGTCTTTCGGCGAAGCGGCCCGGATCAAGACGCAGCTTCATGTCCCGAAGCAGGTTCCCTTCGCCTCCGGGAACAAAAGGGGCGGTTGCTTTGGGAAACGATCCCGTCACGCCGACCTGGTCGGGACCCATGAAAGGGTTGGCCCGTTTTTCGCCCACCGAGGCAGGGTGAAGAAAGACATTCGATGGGAGCCCCTCGCGCGTTTGCAGTCCGGAAACAGACGCATAGACCGAGCCGAGATTGGCCATGCCCGATGCCTGACAGACCAGGGGCTTGAGATCGTGGTTGGCATCGCCAGGGACATAGGAACGGACATTGAGAATCTGTCCCGCGCGGGTTGCCAAAAGGGGGAAATGTTCGCCAAAGCGTTGGCCGGGAATGGCGGTGGGAATGGTTCCCACGACGGTTTTGATATCGCTGGGTGCGTCGGGCTTTGGGTCGAAGGTTTCGTATTGGCTTGGGCCGCCATGGCAAAAGACAACGATCACGCTGTGGCCGGGCTTGGTGGCATCCGTTTCGGCGCGAAGGCCCTGGGTGGTTAGACCCTGGGCGCCCGCCAGCATCCCGGCGGAAGCGACACGCAAAAAACCACGGCGGGAACCCGCGGGACCGATCCGAAGCATAAAGTCCACCCCGGGGAGCGTTTGTGGGGGATTCAGAAAAGGCAGGTCCACTCAGTTTACCACAGACTCTGTCATGGGAAAAGACCCCGGAGCCGCTGGGCCCCGTTTGGTGGAACCATTGCGTCGGGTGGATCCGCTTGCGGATCGGAGATCCCGTTTCGGACGGAGGAAATGGGCTCCGGAAAACCCGGTGGAAAACAAAAGGACCGGGCTACCCTGTATACGGTGGGAAGCCCGGCGTTTTTGATCGGTTGGCGAACCCGGCTTGGGAAAGTTCACAGCTAGTGGGTGCTCCGTGCCCGGGAGGGGTGCAGGCTTGGACCACCTGCATCACTTGCCACTCGTTGCGCGATAGTGGTGGAAGAAGGAATGGGCATTTGACACGATTGGACTACCGAATCAACCCAAACCCGCCTCGGCCATGACATTGAGCTGAATACGGCTTTTGCCATATTCCCCTTCGAGAAAATCCCGGCCCCGTTTCACATTCACATGGTCCCAGGGGAGCATTTCCGAGACAGGCCGTTCCCGCTGGGCGTAAAACGCCGCATCGATTCCCAGTTCGGCGATCGCCTCGTGCCAGATTTGTGGACGAAAGTGTTCCCGCCATCCATCAAAGCGGGCTCCCTTGCGCCAGGCAAGCTCCAAAAGAGCGGCGGTGCGCCGATCACCCCGGGTGAGAATCCCCTCGAGGAAACTTGTCTCGATATCGTGGTGCTTGACCCGCACCGCGCGAAGACGAACCCGGCTGCGAAGGTAGCGCCCGGCCTCGGCCAGATATTCCCGGGTCTGCATCCCGTTCCACTGATAGGGTGTGTGGGGTTTGGGAACGAAGTTGCTGACCGAAGCGGTGACCTCGAGCCATTTCCCGGTCACTTCCTTGCCAATTCGGGCGATGGTTTCGGCCATCTCGATGATCCCGTCCAGATCGGCTTTTCGCTCGCCGGGCAGACCGATGAGGAAATAGAGCTTCACCTTTTGCCAACCGTTTTTGAACGCCTCGCGGCAGCCTTCATAAAGATCTTCGTTTTTGATCTTCTTTCGGATCTGCTCGCGCATATCGTCCCGGGCCACCTCGGGCGCGAGGGTGAGCCCCGCCTTTCGAATCCCTTTGACAAGTTTGGGGAGAGTGCGGAGCTGATTGTTGATGCGAAGACTGGGAAGGCTGACATTGACCCCCAGAGGATGAAAAGTTTCGTGCATCCTCTTTACCAGCTCTTCAAAGTAGGGGTAATCGCTGGTGGAAAGGCTCAGGATGCTGATTTCGTCGTAGCCTGTGTTCCGATAGGCTTCGAGCGCCGCCTGGACGATGGTTTCGACCTTGCGCAGGCGCAATGGCCTTTTGATCACCGTTGATTGGCAGAACCGGCACTGCCAGGGGCAGCCGCGCATAATCTCGATGGCGATTCGGTCGTGTGGCGTGCGGATGTGCGAGACGACGGGTTTGGTGGGGAGGGGGATCGCATCAAAATCGCCGGTAATGGTGCAGGAAATGATTTGGGCGGGGATGTCCGATCGGGTGCGGTGGATCGCCGCGAGGGTTCCATCGGCTTTGTAATCGGGTTCGAAAAACCGTGGAACATAGGCCCAGGGGCATTCGGCTGCGATTTTGGCGAGAATCTCCTCGCGGGAAAGATCGGTCTCCCGGCGCAGATCGGTCCAAAGCCGGGTCACCTTGGGAAGGCTCTCCTCGCCATCTCCCAAAACAAACAGGTCGACAAAGGGCGCCAGGATCTCGGGATTTTGGGCTCCGGGACCACCGGCAATCACCAGGGGATCCTCCCGGCGCCTGTCCTCCGAGCGCATCGGGACCCGGCCCGAATGGAGGATGGTCAGGAGGTTGGTGTAACAGACCTCGTACTGAAGGCTGAAACCGATGATGTCGAAGTGGATCAGAGGGGTGAAAGATTCCAGGGAATAGAGGGGGAGGTCCGCTTCCTTGAGGGCCAACTCAAAATCGGGCCAGGGAGCAAAGACCCGCTCACACCACCATTTGGGGTTGGCGTTGATGATCGAATAAAGGACCTGGAGACCATGGTGGCTTTGGCCAATGGTATAGGCATCGGGAAAAGCCATGCAGACGCGGGCTGTGACCTGTTCGGGATCCTTGACGACGGAGTTGAGTTCGCCACCGATATATTGGGCTGGCGCTTCGATCTTGCCCAAAAGCTCATTGATCCGGGCCCTAAGGGCGTTGCCAGAGATCATAAAACCGCACCCATTCATCCAGAACAAAATAAAACCGTCAAAACCAGTTCATGACAGTATAGCTCCCAATTCGGATCAGGAACGGAAAGATGGCGGGCGTGCGAAAGATGGGCGGATACATCGAACGGGGACTGGCCCACCTGAACAGGTCGCCGGGAGCACAATCCTCCTATTTCTCCCAATGTCACAAAGTGACAGGTTCGGGCTTGAATCGCTCTGATAGTCTCGGGTAAGGCAGCAATCGGAATCACAGGTTTTGTGGAGGACACTGTGTCTCTTTCTGATCCGTATGCCCTGGAAGTTGACGACCTGCATGTCCGATATGGCCATCTCCATGCGGTGTGCGGCATTTCCCTGCGATTGAGGCGCGGGGAATCCCTGGCGCTTTTGGGCACCAATGGTTCAGGCAAATCGAGCACACTTTCGGCTCTTTGCGGTCTGGTACAGGCGGACTCGGGTTCCATCCGGATTGATGGGGTATCCCTGGCACAAAACCCGGGCGCTTGTCGGGCTCGCCTGGGTGTGGTTCCCCAGGATTTCGCTTTTTATGAAGAGATGTCCGGGCACGATAATCTGATGTTTGTTGGTCGCCTCTATGGACTTCATGGAACGCGCCTCCGTCGCAAGGTGCGTGAGGTTCTCGACTTTGTCCGTTTGGCCGATGTGGCCCACCGTCCCGCGGGAACGCTATCGGGCGGAATGCAACGAAGGCTCAATCTTGCCTGTTCGGTCCTTCATGAACCGGTACTGCTGTTGCTCGATGAGCCGACAGTGGGTTTGGACATAAACAGTCGCGACGCGATCTACCAATTGCTGGAATCGCTTCGGGACCGGGGCTGCGCGGTTATCCTTACGACACACCAATTGCACGAGGCGGAAGGGTTCTGCGACAAGGTCGCGATTCTGCGCAAAGGCGCGCTGATTGCCCAGGGCACTCTTGCCGAGCTTTCCGGCCAAACGCCTCAACAGGTGACAAAGCCCCTCCCTCCGAAATTGGGCGGGAGTCTTGTTGAAACCGGGCACCACCTCGGACATGAGCTGCGTGGGCCGCTTGGTTCCAACCTGGAATCGGTTCTTTCGCGCATTCTCGCGGAGAGCAGCGCGCGGGAGGGGAATCCATGAGCCATCCTTCGCTCTTTCGCGATTCCTTCCGGACCGGGAGACTTGTGTGGGACCTGACCCGCAAGGACCTGCTCCTTTTTTTCCTTGATCCACGGGCGGCATTTTTATGTTTTGCCATTCCGATTGTCCTTGGATTCGGGTTCGGCAAAATTTTTGAAACGACGCAGGACATCAGGAACACAAAACTCCCGATGATCCTGGTCGTCGAGGATGACCATCCCCTCACAAGCCAGCTTGTGCTCGCCATACAGCAATCCCCAAGAATCGTCCTGAGGGAAGGGACGCGAGCCGAGGCGGAGTCGGATCTTTCCTCGAGGCGGGGTCGTGTCGCTGTGATAATCCCATCTGGCATGGGGGCGACGCTTTCCGAAAAAACCCAGCTTGTCCGCTCGAAATTGTGGCAGAAAGAAGCCGCGCCCGCGGCTCCCGCCATGCGCATTCTCCACTCCCCCGACGCACTACTCGAGGCGTCATGGGCGGAAGGGGTTATGACCGAGATCGTCTGGAAGGAATTGGCGGGCAAATGGCTCGCGAGTGTGCTGCCTCCGGGCGCGATTCCCTCTTTCGAGCGCCCTTTCCCCCTGGAACAGGAGGCGTTTCCGAAATCCGGGGCTTCGTTTAATTCCTATTCCCACAGCTTTTCGGGAATGAGCCTTCAGTATCTGCTCTTTTGGGGCATGGACAGCGGACTATTGTTGTTGCGTGAGCGCAAGCGGGGCGTCTGGCGGAGACTCCGCTCGGCCCCTGTTCCCCTTACGATCCTTCTTTTGGGCCGGATTGTCTCGACAACGCTGATCGCGTTCGCCCAGGTGCTTTTGACGATGGGCTTTGCGTGGGCGTTTTGTGGCGTGACACTTCAGGGATCCTATGTGGGTTTTGTGGTCATGGCGCTCGCCGCATCGCTGATGGCCGCCACAATCGGCATGCTTGTCGCCGCGATGGGTCAGTCCGAAGCCCGGGCCCGGAACCTGGCAATTGTCGCCATTTTGGGAATGTCGATGGTGGGCGGGTATTGGCTCCCATCGTTTTTGTTGCCCGAATGGGTGAAGGTGGCCTCACTCGCATTTCCGACCACATGGGCCCTTCGCGGCTTTGAGGGTGTGTTTTGGACAGGGGCCAATTTGTGGGAAACCTGTCGATGCGCGCTGATTGTTTTGGGTTTCAGCCTCGCTTTTCTGGGACTGGCTTTTTGGTGGTTGTCGCGGCAGGAAACCCATGGCATCCTGGAGAAAGGACAATCATGATCCGGTTAGTTGTCCTTGTGCTGGTGACCTTTTTCGGTGGAATTTTGCTTTGTGGCAACGCAACGGCCCAGGGGCCGCGCACCGCTCCCCCCAAGGATGCGGAACTCAAGGATTCCGCCCTGAAAGAGGGTTTTTTCGGACAGAATGTCAGCACGGGCATCAGGGGCTTTGAAACACCTGGAAAAGGTCAGCTTTCGCCACTTCAGCCCGCGCCGGCGCCACCGCTGGCTTTCGAGGACCAGTTTTCACGAACACACCGTCTCAATGAATTTCCCGGGGACATTCTTGTTCTGATTTATGGTGATCGCGCCAGCGCCGATGCCAACCGCGCGCTTGGCGAGACGATCCACCTGGCATTTCATCCCGAATCGCGCGGGAAACAGGCCTCAGCGGCGAAAACGCCCCCTCTCAGGGTCAAAGGTCAACCACAGGGAGCCCGAACCCCCGAAGTTCACGCCATTCCCGTCGCGGTGATCGGCAAGGTCCCTTCCTTTGCGAGGGGGCTTATCCAGAATCGCTTCAAGGCGGCGGTTTCCGACACGCCTGTATGGTTGGACTTTGAAGATCGCCTGAAGAACACATGGGGCATTGTGGATGGCCATCCGAACCTGGTCGTGATCGACCACTCGGCCCGAATGCGCACCAAAGGATCAGGACAACTCAGTCCGCCCCAAATCCAGCAGCTTGTCGACACGATCGAAGTGCTTCGTCGCGAATCCCTGCGGTTGCCCTAAAAGGGTCGGCCTCCGCCAATTCCCAATCTTTCCAAAAGTCTAACCCAGGGCCTTCGCGGGAAGAAATATCCCGTGAAAGCCCGCGGGAACTCGCCGTGGGAGATGAATCCGCGCGACAGGTTCCTTGTCGAAGCTTTTCGCATCCACAATCCAAAGCTCGGCGGGTTTGCCTGATTCGGGCTGCGCCAGGGTGAGTATATGCCCCTCGTCCTCCTGGGCGGAGTCAGCCCTGGGAACGAACACAGGCTCGCCACAGGCCCAACCAGCGGGCATCGGCAACCGGCGCGTGGAAACCTGTTTCAGGTCGTGCTTGCGCAGGCCCGCGAAATCCGTCTCCATCGTGTAGCCGAAGCGGGTCGGTTGGCCAATGTGTGAATCGGGCACCCTGGGCATATCGGTTCCGGGATCGTCAAGAGGGTTTTCGCTCACCTTTCCACCGACAATGTCGATTTCATATTTGTACAATTGTGGACGATCTCCAGGGGATGGCTCGGTCGCATGGCCCGCAAGCACATCCGCCGGATAAGTCGGCATGCGACAAACCACAAGAATCACCCGGCCGGGTTCCTGCCATGCGTTCAGGGTGTGGAAAACCGATGCGGTGGCGATCGGGAACCAGAGGGCTTTGCCTGTCTTGCGTGAAATCAGGCCGATGCGGGAAGGAAATTTTGGCTCCCAGGCGATGACCCCTTTGCCAAGCGCGAGATTCGAAAACGAAAAGGTCTGGGGCAGATCGAGAAATACCGCGTAGTCGGGAGTGATGGCGAAGTCGTGGATCATGATCGACCGGGGCAGGTCGATATCGGTTTGACGGATCAGCACCCCTTTTGCATCCATGATCCCCATGCGCAGATAGGGTTTGACTGGTCCATAGCCAAAAAAGACCATTTCGCCTGTGACCGTGTCGACTTTGGGATGGGCGGTGAATGAACCTTTCCATGCACCCCGAAAGGTTTCCTTCCCCTTTGTTTCAAGGGATTTGGGATCGATAAGGTGGGGGGATCCACCCTCCCACAGGGCAAGTAGTTTCCCCTGGTGCCAACAAAGCGAGGTGTTTGCGGCGTTTTTGTATCCGTCCTGGCCCAAAGCGACCTTTGCCAGGTCGGGCATCTCCATCAGTCCCGGGTATATCGCCTTTTTTGCTTTTTGCTCTTCGAGGAATCCCGCCGTTTGAATCCACCGACACCCATAGCGCGCCGGGTTTCGGGAATCGGTGGGATCGAGCCACAAGCCATGAATCATCCCATCGCCATCAAACCAGTGGTAGCGCCCTTTGGGAGCAAAATGGGGATTGGGACCATTGCGAAAATAGAAACCCCTAAGGTTTTCCGGAATCTTTCCCGTCACTTTGAGCGGATCCCCACCGCCGAGGGGAATTTCCGAATCGACCGGGGCGTAAACCCCCTGAAGGAAGGGGGATTTGGCGGCGGGCCCATCGGCAACCGCCTCCCGAAACACCCCTCCGGCAACCATTCCCGGAACCATGGCGCAGGCAAGGAATTTTCGTCGGTCCATATCGGATATCGGGGTATTCATGGGGTCCATCTGGATCAGGGTAACCGGGTGGATAGGGTTGGTCCGGAATGGGTTGGCGATCAACACGAAACTTGCCAAACCAGCCCCGGGGCCCTCTCCAGGATTATTATACCCCACGGCCACAATGTGTCCCGGCAACGCGACCAACGGGCGTTCCGGTCACCTGACGACCAATCGCTTTACCGCCATCAGTCAGTTTTGGGGTAGGAATTTGCCAATTTTCGTGCCAAGGGCAACCCCAAAGGTGGCTTTCCCTTTTCCTGCTTTATCAAAGCTGCTTTCACAAAATATTTTAGCTTTTTTTGTATAAATTAATTCCAAATTGTCGCGTTTTCGCCCGGTCACTTATTTTCAAAATCCCGGTAAACCAACGGGAAATACTCCTCAACCAACCCTCTCGATCGACCAAACAACCACATCCACTCCTTTGGAAAAGTGAAGCAAAGGAGTCTGGTCGCCAACGGAGATCCCATGCGTTTCCAATAACGCGTGGGGGGATAATGTTCCTTCCGCCTTCTGAAGGGGCCAGGGGGCATGGTGGATCTCACCCCGGAAAAGCCGGTCCCCAAAGTATCCCCCCCTGGGGGATTTGGCATAAAGGCAATACCGCTCCACCAGAAACGCCTCAAGCGTTCCGGGTTGGGCCTCAAACACCTCTGAAATTGGTCGGTAATGTGCCTGGAAAGGCGCCTTGGGTCCCGGGCCGGTGCGGAGGGATTCAAAACCAAAGCCATCCGGGCCTGTCGGGAACCTGAATGGGGATTGAAAGGTGATCCTGGCGTGGTGATACGGAAGATGAAACAGGGTTCTGGCCGCCAACACAGCCAACAGATTCGAGGCATCAAGACTCAGGAACCAGACTCCCGGTTTTCCCCCGTATTCGACATAGAGCCTCACATTGAGTTCCGGAAAAGCGGAAATCCCGGGGATGTCGGGCAAAGGTCGACGCATGACCCCCATCATCCGAAAGGGGACCACTCCCACCCAGGAGGTGCCCCCAAATTCCTGGATGGTCAATTCCGGAGGGACAAGCGGGCGCAAAACGGAAACGGGGACCGGGTAGTGGGCGAAAAGCAGATCTTTCCACTTTTGCCGCCAGGTCCAGGCGGTGGAGGGAACCGGCCAGGGGCGATGATCCAATCGTTTCAGGGCCGGGTGCATTCCAATTCCCTCCCGCGATTCCCAAGCCAGCCCCAAGCGGTTGTCCCCTGCGCGGTTTTTTTCCTTATTGGGCCGGGCTTCGGGATGGAAACCAAACCAAAGGGGGATGCTTTATTTTTATTTCCTTTGGGAACCCCGGTTGGGAATATCCTTTTTCCTGTTCCGAAAAGCCCCAGGGGCCCCGCAAAATGGACCTTTCGGACCCGGTGGCTTTTCCCAATGGCTCCCATCCATTTGTGATTTCGGCATGAATTGTGACTTGGAGGCCCGACAGATCCCCTTTTTCCTTGGCATTTGACCCTTTTATGGTTAAGATAACGGAATGCGAATCCACCCCATTCTTTCCCGACTTCTCCTCCTTCAACCCTGAAACCGGGTCCGGGGCGTGTTTTTTCGCAAAACGAGCAGGCCCCGGAATACGATCCGGGGCTTTTTTTGTTGGATGAATACAAGGATTGGGGCGTTCCTAGCCACGGGATATGACCATGGAAGCAAACCGCGTTTTGATTTTCGATACCACTCTGCGCGATGGGGAGCAGTCCCCCGGCGCGAGCATGAACCTTGCGGAAAAGCTCCAGGTGGCCCATGCCCTGGATGAATTGGGTGTCGACATCATCGAAGCCGGTTTTCCCATTGCCTCGCCAGGTGACTTTGAAGCGGTTCGTGAAATCGCCCGCCAGGTCCAAAGGCCGATGATCTGCGGTCTTGCGCGTTGTAACGCGGGTGACATCGATCGCGCCGCCGAAGCCCTCAAGGGACATCCACGCGGTCGCATCCATGTGTTTCTCGCAACCAGCGCCATCCACCGCGAATTCAAACTCCGCATGGCCAAGGAAGAAATCATTCGCCGGGCAGTCGATGGCGTCAAACGCGCCAAGGACCACGGTTTCGACATCGAGTTCAGCCCCGAGGACGCCGCGCGCACCGAACTCGACTTTTTGGCCGAAGTGGTCGAACGGACCATTGAGGCGGGCGCCACCACGGTCAACATCCCGGACACCGTGGGCTATGCCGTCCCAAGCCAATACGCCAACGCGATTTCCCACCTGAAGCGTCATGTCTCGAACATCGACAAGGCGGTCATTTCCGTTCACTGCCACAACGATCTTGGCATGGCGGTCGCCAACACGCTGACCGCGTTGGAGCAAGGCGCCCGTCAGATCGAGTGCACCATCAACGGTTTGGGTGAACGGGCGGGGAATTGCGCGCTGGAAGAGGTCGTCATGGCCCTTCGCACCCGCAAGGACTATTTCGGCCTCGAAACCGGCATCCACACCAAAAAGCTCTATGCCACCAGCCGCCTGGTTAGCCATGTCACCGGCATCGTGGTCCAACGCAACAAAGCGATTGTCGGCCAAAACGCCTTCGCCCACGAATCGGGCATTCACCAGGATGGGATGCTCAAGGAGCGCTCCACCTACGAGATCATGAATCCCGAGGATGTCGGGGTTCCGAAGACCGAACTGGTCCTTGGCAAACACTCCGGGCGCCACGCACTCAAACAACGAATCCTTGATCTGGGTTACCACCTCAACGATGCCCAACTGGAAAAGATCTACGACGGTTTCAAGGTGTTGGCGGATCGGAAAAAGACAATCTATAACGCCGACATCGAAGCCCTTTGCGAAAACCAGATCCACCGGGCCGAACTTCAGGAAGAGGCGCAGTCCAACACCTGGACCCTTGAAGCGATCACCTGCAACGCGGGCTCGGCGACGATTCCCTCGGCTGTGGTTTGCCTATGGCACCAGGATGGGCGGGTCGTCCGGGACAGCTCCATAGGCGACGGTCCGATTGATGCCGTGTTCCAGGCCATCGAGCGGATCACGGGCGTCAATGTGATGCTCAAGGATTACCGTCTGCGAAGCGTCACCGTCGGCGAGGACGCCCAGGGCGAAGCCCATGTCGAAGTGGAGCACGAAGGAAGAAGCCTCACCGGACGGGCCGTGTCCACCGATGTGATCGAGGCTTCGGCAATGGCTTTTCTCCAGGTGATCAACCGCGTGCTTCGCACCAAGGGATCGGGCCGAATCCGTCCGACCGAGGCGCCCGAACTCTAGTTTGGGCTGTGGAATCGGCCTGACAAGTACACCCCGCACGGATCCTTTCCGGGAAGCGTGGGAGGAAGACTTCTCAAGGGAATATTCTCAAAGGGGAATCTTTTGGCCCCATTCAAACCAGACCCCGAGTCAACTCCCTGCCCCCCTCCCCAATCCGACCTGGCCAGGATTCCGGACAAGGCCGGTCTTCCACCCGATGGGGGGGAAAGACCTCCGAAGTTTGCCAGCTTCAAACAGAGGTTGCTGGCATTTTTATTGGACGGCCTGATATTGTATGGCTTTCTTTTTTTATTTTTTATTATCGCCTTGTATTTAATCATGTTTTTTGCTCCAAAAAATATGGACACTATCATAATTAACATTTATTTGGCTTGTCAAATTATGACAATTCCGACTCTTTATTATGCTCTGCAGGAGTCGTCGGCCTATCAGGCGACTTTTGGCAAAAGAATCGTGGGGATCAGGGTTGCCACTCTGGATGGAAGACAGATCGGGTTTGGGCGCGCGCTGGCACGCTTTTTGTTCAAAATCCCATCCGCCCTTCCCCTTCTGGGTGGTTTTCTGATGCAGCCTTTCAGCGAAAAAAAACAGGCCCTTCATGACATCCTTGCGAAAACGCTGGTGATTGATTCCCGGTCATGATTGGGATAGGGGACTCGTTTCCGGATACTCTTCAGGCAGTTTCCCCAACATTCTGATCCCGGTTCAAAATTCCATTTTCAAAATTCCAGGGGGGTGGGCGAAAACCTGTCTCTTATACA
>CAWUOD010000024.1:0-13629 GCA_963923115.1 uncultured Singulisphaera sp. | reverse complement strand
AACAGCGCGGACGGAGACAGTGGCGCAAATCAGGGAAATGGTTTTGGGGATGGGTTGACAGATACCAGGTTTCAGGAAACGACAAGGAGGTCGGTCATGAAGAGGCTATGGATTTCAGGATTGGTTATTTCATTGGCGTTGGGCGGCCTTCGCGCCGAGGACAAAGCCAAGGTGCTTGTGAATATCAAATCCGAAACAGCCAAATCGAATCCGGCACTATTGCTCTCCCAATTCAGGATCAATGCGCCCAAGGAAGACCCGAATGAACCCGCGGGGAGTCCGAAAAAAATCACCAAGCAGCAAACTCCCAAGAACAACTTTCTTCTGGGTCTTGGATTTTCAACCAGCACCGGGATCCAGATCACGGCCGAACTGAAAACGGAAACCATCTCACGCAGCTGCACGATGGCCCTTCCCAACCTGTTCTTCCAGATCCCCGCCTCCGTCCGCTCGGGTGCGAAAAGCGAACCACCGCAAACGGCAACGGAAGCCAAGTTGCTGGACGACCCCATCAACCTGGCGGGAACACAGCTCCTGGGTTGCCCGGATGTGGATCCGCTCAGCCGAAGCAAATAGTCAAATTTGCCGGGTTTTTCCGGGCAAGAATTCGCTTGCCCGGGTTGCTGGCTCCGGTTTCAACAAACCCGAACCGGTCAAACACCCCAAACGATCCTGCCGCGTGATCGGGGGTGTTTTTTTTTCGAGTCTTGGGTTCACAAATGGTTTTTTTCCTTTTTTTGCCCAATAGAGGCAACAACAACACCCATTTCCCCTTCTCCTGAGGCGTTTTGGGGGCTCAAAATCCCCAAAACATTGGGAATGAAAAATGTTTTTTCGGTTTTGGGTGGAAAAATCGACATCACGACGCTATACAGGCTGAAACCCGCATAGGGGCTTTTCTTAGTAAACCCATTCAAGGAATTCGTGCATGATCAGCAAGCGCGCTTTGGTTGCCGGAGCTTTCGCTCTCGGCATGGTTGGTCTTGTTGGCTTCAACGCTTCGGCCTTCGCGCCAAAAGCAGCCAGCATCAAGGATGTAATGAAGGCTTCTTTCGCACCCAATGGCGACAAACTTTGCGCCAAGGCCACCGGTAAGGAAGCAACCGCCGAGGACAAAGAAAAGTTCCTCGAATGCGTCAAGAACCTTTGCGAAGCCAAGCCACCAAAAGGCAGCGAAGAATCCTGGAAGAAGAAGACCGACGCCATCGTAAAGGCCGCCACCAACCTCAAGGAAGGCAAAAAGGGCGCAGCCGGCGAAGTCAAGAAAGCCATCAACTGCAAAGCTTGCCACGACGAGCACAAGTAACCTTTGAAAAGGATCAAAGGATCCTTACAGGGTTGGGTGCGTTTTTCGCACATGGGTCGGGTGCGCTCAGGCGCAGCCGACCTTTTTTTATGGGATAACCCTGACAAAATTACCATCAGCCAAGTTCCCCAATCCCCCGCGACGGAACCACCACATGACCCACCCCTCCCTGCTTGTCCCCATACTGACCCTTTGCGCCTGTTTTTTGCCGACCGCGACGGTTGGCAGAGTCGGCGCGGCTCCCCCCAACATCATCGTCATTCTCACCGATGACCAGGGGTATGGCGACCTGTCCGCCCACGGCCACCCCGTGCTCAAAACTCCCAATCTGGATAAACTACATCGTGAATCCGTCCGCCTGGAGGATCACCTGATCAGCCCGACCTGCGCTCCGACACGAAGCGCCCTATTGACAGGTCGCCACGAATTCAAAAACGGCGTAACGCACACCATCTTCGAACGCGAGCGACTCCGCCCGGATGCCCTGACTCTTGCCCAATCGCTCAAACGCGGCGGCTATACCACGGGAATTTTCGGCAAATGGCATCTGGGGGACGAGGATGATCGGCTTCCAGGAAAACGGGGCTTTGACGAGGTGTTCATCCATGGCGCGGGAGGAATTGGCCAGTCATATCCCGGAAGTTGCGGCGATGCGCCGGGCAACACCTATTTCGATCCGGCCATTTGGCATAACGACCATTTCGAAAAAACCAAAGGTTACTGCACCGATGTCTTTTTTGGTCAGGCGACGAAATGGATCGACAAAGTTACAACCGAAAAGAAACCATTCCTCGCCTGGATCGCCACCAACGCCCCCCATGCGCCTTTACAGGTCCGCCCGGAAGATGAAGCCCGCTACAAGGGAAAATGCTCCGCCGAAGAAGCCAAATTCTACGGCATGGTCGCCAACATTGATGACCGGGTGGGTGACTTGCTTGCTCATCTGGCGAAAACCGGACTCGAACGCGATACCCTTGTCGTTTTCATGAACGATAACGGTGGCACTGTGGGAACGAACAAATTCAACGCGGGAATGCGCGGGAGCAAGGGAACCGTTTGGCGGGGTGGAACCCGGGGTGCCTGCTTTTTGCGTTGGCCCGGAACCCTCAAGCCACAGGCTATAGACGCCTCGACCGCGCACATCGACTTTTTCCCCACGATCGCTGATCTGGCGGGAGTGAGTCTGTCCGATGCGGAGAAAACCCAAATCGAAGGGCGAAGCATCAAACCCCTGATGGATCATTCGGGACAACCCTGGCCCGATCGATATCTGTTTTCCCATTTGGGCAGGTGGCCCAAAGGCGAATCCGAAAAAGCCAAATACGCAACATGCGCGGTCCGATTTGGGCCTTATACCCTGATCCAGCCCACCCCTTCGGGAAAGAAAGGGTGGCAACTCTATGACCTTTCCCAAGATCCCGGACAAAAGACCGATATCGCCAAAAATCACCCAGAGGTGGTGAAACAATTGGAACAAGCTTATGACAAGTGGTGGGAATCCGTGCGCCCCAACCTGGTCAATGAGGATGCGGTTCCTGCAGCGGAAAACCCCTTCAAAACCCGCTTCATCAAACAGTTCGGGCTCCATCCATAGGGATCAGAAAACCCAAATGGTGCCCGATATGGATCAGTTGCAATCGTGTTGCCGCTTGCCGGTCCACCGAACCAAACAGGGGAGAGGGATGGTATTCCCCCTGATGGGTCTCAAAGCGCTCCATTGCCTTCAGAAAACCGTCCAGGGCTTTTTGGGGATCTCCTCCATCTGCCGAAACAGTCTCGGGCATCGTGGGAGTTCCCGGTGGCATCCTTCCCGTTTCCAGCATCTTCCGGAACTGACCGGGGGCGACCGTATTCTTTAGTACCCAAAGCAAAATCCGAACAGGCAAAGGCTGCCTGGGAAATCCATCCACGGGAAAAGTCAACCAATCGCGAAGGTGATCGCAAACCTGGGCAAGGTCCCACTTCCCAGCCTGGGTGTATCCCCTGGCCAGGAGCATCCTTGCCTCCTCCTTCGCTTCTCCGAAGTTCCGGAAACTGAGCAACCGCTGTTGCGCTGGCATATCAGCAAACTCCCATTCCTGATTACAGGGCACGATGTTTCCGCGTTAACCCAATTGCATTTCATACCATCCAGGCGAACAATCCATTTGCCACGGCGACTCTTTTGATGCTCCCGTTCCGTCAATGGCTTGAAGCCATCCAGGCGAACAATCCATTTGCCACCGCGACACCTTTTTTGTGGGCTTCGACCGCGGTCATGGTGTTGGGGGTTCCCCCTTCGACCGCTTGTTCCAAAACAAGATGGGCCCGGATCCCTTTGTTTTTCAGGAATCCGGAAAGGCGGGTGTAATCGATATCGCCTGTTGCCGAAAAGGCCTCGGTCCAAGTTCCTTTTTCCGATTGGCGCAGGTGTAGTTCAACAATGCGGGACGAGTAATGTGCCAGCGCGTCAAAAAGCGCCACCTGCGAATTGCCACACCCGCGATAAACCCAATGTGCATCCAGGCAAAATTTCACAAGCTCCGGGTCGGTTGCCGTGAGCATATGATGGAATTCGCGGGCGCCATGGCGAAGTTCCACATCGTGATTGTGGTACGCAAGGGATATCCCGAGCGTTTTGAGCCTGGCCCCCAACTGGTTGAGCGATTGGGACTGACAGATCAATTCGGCATCCCCCTTGTTCCCGGCGGGCGAAGGGTTGGTGACGATGATCCGGGTGCCCAAATCTGCCGCTTTTTGCCCAATGGCCACGACCATGTCTATGCTTTTTTGCGCCTCATTCTTTTCGTGAAGCGTGCTGTTGACATAGATCGATCGCATCTGGAGGCCATGGCGCTTGAGCCTGGGACCAAGTCCCTCAAGTTCCCCCGGGCCTCCCACCCCCGGTTCGTAACCGGTCAAACCGGACGAGGCGATCGCCGCAAGAGCCTCGTCGGAATGAACCACAAACGCCTTCCCCTCACGGGGATAAAAGGTTCCCCAGGGATAGGTATTGGTGGATATATGAAGGGTCCTGGCTTTCTCCGCCGGGATGGCGCTTGCTGTTGAAAATGCCGCGACAGCGCCAACAAAGGTTCTTCGGTCCATTTGGTTTTCCCCTGGTTCTGGTTGATCCTACTTCGCCTGGTCGGGTTTTTCCGGATTGGATTTCGCAGCTTCGGGCATGGCCACCTGCGAAGGGTACATGAGATACGCGAACAAGTCGCGCACCTGATCCGGGCCAAGCGTTTGAAGCAACCCTTCGGGCATCAGGGACGAGGTCGATGGTTTGATTTCGACAATATCGCCAACCGAAAGAGTATAAGTTTCATTTTGCCCACGAAGCGTGAGGGTCTTGTCGTTTTTTGAGGTGACAAGACCGGTCAACACCCGACCATCCTGGAGGGCCAGGATCGACATCCGGTAATCAGCTCCAACGACCGCCCCCGGATCGACCATGTTTTCCAGAAGATAATCAAGATTGGACCGTCCCGAACCGGTCAGATCGGGTCCCACTTTTTGTCCCTCCCCATAAAGCATGTGACACGAGGCGCAGGCTTTTTGATAAAGGGACCTGCCTTGCGAAAGATCCGCTTTGGCCAGGACGGCGGGCTTGAGCTTTTGACGCAGATCCTCCATCTGCTTTTTCTTGTCGGCGGGGGAATCCCGCAATTCCCCCCAGGCTTCGACCAAAAGCCTTGAAAGGCCCGGATCATTGAGCGCCCGGATTTGTCTGGCATGGTAAGCGCTTAAATCACCTCGCGGCACTTCTTTGGCTCCACTTCCCAAACGGGTCAAAAGCTCGCGGGCAAACGCGGGTCGACTAACCAGCGTATCCAGCACCGCAGGACGCTCCGCCGTGCCGAATCGACCATATCCTTCGACCAATTTGCGGGCAATGGCCGGATCATCAAAAAGCGCAAGGCCCTGTACAGCGACGATATTGAGTGTGCGAACACCAAGAAGCCCCTCACATATTTTGCGCAGATCGGGAGGTCTTGCATCGATCAGGGTAAGCAATCCCTTTTGTCGCGTGCGCAGATCGGCTTTATCGTCCAACACGATCCGCTTGATCTCTTCCATCGCGCGTCCATCGCCAAAGAGCGTCTCCAACTCCCGGGCAAGATCGGGCTTGCTCCTGGGCACCGCCGTCGCAACAAAACTATCCCATCCCGCAGGCTTGGGGGCTTTGTGCCATCCCTGGAACGCTTCGCGCATCCCCACCAAAAGACTCTCCTGTAACGCTGGCGGCAAATTCATCGCCCGGCTAACCAGATCACCCACCGGTCCGGGATGTTTTTCGCTTCGAAGGGCAAGGTGGCGGACAATAAGCCGGGTTGTATCGGGCCATCGGGAAGCGAGCGCGACCCGAACCAGGTCGCCTTGGTGGCTTTCCCCCAAGGGAACCAGGCCAAACCAGACCATTAGAGGAAGGTTGGCATCTTTTGCAAAATCCTCGTGCGCCACCAGGCGCGCCGCCAATTCCCCCCTTTGCGAAAGGGGCAAACGCTGGAGGGTCGAGGCCAGAGCCAATTGCACCAGCCCCGCTTTGTCTTTCTCTGCCATGCGTAAGATCGCGGAGAAGGTCTCTTGATCGTCGGGATATTTGGACCCCTTGAGTGGCCCCATAAGTGTATCCAGAGGCCAAAAATCGGTTAAAAGCCGAATCGCCCAGACCCGCACCGCTTCGTTGGGATCCTCAAGCATTGCCCGGAGCGAATGTGGCGTGGTTTTGCCGTTTTGGTAATCATTCCAAAGCAGGGAAAGAGGCCCATCACCCGCAAGACACCGGGGCGTGATCATGGGAAGGTTTGGTTTTGACAAGGATTCCTTTGACCCGTGGGAAATCCTGTAAATTCGGCCACTGGTACGATGAACCCCGGTCGATTCGTGACACTCACCCATGTCACTCCAATCAAGCACATAAGCGCTTCCATCAGGCCCTGTCGAGATCTCCATTCCCCGAAACCATGGATCCGGGCTGAGGAAAACATCGGGCTCGTGTCTCCCCACGAAGCCTGCGCCATGTCGTTCCAACCTTTCCACATTGGCACGGCGCCCATGAAGGTTCAGGGTAAAAAGCTTGTTGCGATAGATCTCGGGGAACTGTGTCCCCTGATAGATCATCATGCCACAATGTGCATGGCCCCCTCCGAAATCATTGGCCTTGCCATCGCGACTTTGCTGCCAGCCGGTTTTGGTGTCGAAATGGTAATGATCCGCGATGGTATCGAGGCGCTCGTAAACCCCGGGATTGAAGCTTACTCCCGATGGCTCGCGCAGATGCGCCCCGGCCATCACATGCCAAAGGTGACCATTGACGGTGTTTATGAAAAAGAGTTCGCCTTTCGCATCCCAATCGTGCCCCCAGGGGTTGGTGGTTCCATGGGCAAGGACCTCGAAGGTTTTGCGTTGGGGATGAAAACGCCAAATGCCACCCCGAATGGGAACCCGCCGGTCATCAGGGGTTCCCGGAACGCCAATGTTTCCCGGACACGAGTGTCCACACCGACCATAGAGCCAACCATCCGGACCCCAACGCAGCCCGTTGGCAAAATTGTGATGGCTCTCCTTCGCGACCGTGAAACCATCCAGAACGGTTTGGGCCGGGCCATCGGGAACATCATCGCCATTGGCATCGGGGATGAACAATAGCCGGGGCGGACACATAAGCCACACGCCTCCCCTGCCCACCTCGACACTGGTCAGCATCTGGACCTGATCGGTGAAAACCTTTCGCGATTCCGCCTTTCCATCGTGGTCGGCGTCCTCAAGGATCAGGAGACGATCGCGCATGGATAGGTCAAACCTCTGGGCTCGCTCGGCGTAGGTGTAGTTTTCGGCGACCCACATCCTCCCCCGACCATCCCAGGCCATGGCGATCGGATTTTGCACCTGGGGTTCCGAAGCAAAGACCCCGACCCGAAACCCGGGCGGAACCTGCATCTTCGCGGCCGCCTCGGTCGCGCTCATGGGGGGCGCGGTTCCCCCTTTTTCGGTGTTTTTCAGAGGGGGAAAATCGGAGGCAATGGCCCCAATAACCGTCCCAAGAAGCAAAAGGGGCGAAACAAGACGGAGCATGGGAGGAACTCGATTTGTGGGAATGGTGCGCCAAAGCCCCAAGCAGGTAACCATTTTTTATGATTGGAAAGGTTGCAAACCAATCACCTCGGCCCGTTGTCAGGATGGCTTTCCAACAGAATCTTTCGAATCTTTCGATACCCTTTGCGCTTTGGAGAGGTTTTTGGAAAATCTCTCCTGGACCCGGCAAGACAGCCTCCAAATTTCCCCTCCGCCTCGCCGGCATTCTTTCGCCGACCCCGCCCTCTCATACAATAGCCTTTTACGCCGTCAGGGGAGCCCGTTTCCCGATGGCACCCGTTTTGATCCGACTCCATTTCCCGGAATTCCCATGGGCGAACAGTACATCTTCACCATTGAGCAACTCACCAAAATCTACAACAAGAAAGAGGTGCTCAAAAACATCTGGTTGTCCTTCTATCCCGGCGCGAAAATCGGGGTCATCGGCGGCAACGGCGCCGGTAAATCGACCCTCATGCGCGTCATGGCGGGAGTCGACAAGGACTTCATGGGAACCGCCCGCCCCGCTCCCAACATCCGTATCGGCCATGTGCCCCAGGAACCCCGTCTCGACGAAACGACCGATGTCCGGGGCAACCTGGAAAAAGCGGTCGCTCCCATCCGCGCCCTTTTGAACCGCGAAGAGGAGATCGGCACGAAAATGGCCGACGCTTCTCCCGAGGAGATGGACAAGCTGATGGATGACCTGACCACGGTCCAGGACCAGATCACCGTGACCGATGCCTACAACCTGGATCGGCGCATCGAGGTGGCCATGGATGCCATGCGCCTTCCTCCGGGCGATGCCATGCCCGCAACTCTTTCCGGTGGCGAACGCCGCCGGGTCGCGCTTTGCCGGACCCTGCTGGAGCGGCCGGACATGCTCCTCCTGGACGAACCGACAAACCACCTTGACGCCGAATCGGTCGCTTGGCTGGAGCGGACCCTTCAGGAGTTCCCCGGAACGATCGTGGCGATCACCCACGATCGCTACTTCCTGGACAATGTGGCGGAATGGATTCTGGAACTGGAGAAGGGCATTGGCCACCCATTCAAGGGGAACTACTCCGGCTGGCTGGAACAAAAACAGGAACGCCTTAGAAGAGAGGAAAAGGCGCAGGATTCCCGCCAAAAGCAACTCGAACGGGAATTGGAATGGGCCAAGATGAACCCCCGCGGCCGTATGGCCAAGAGCAAGGCCCGCCTGAGCGCCTACGAAAAGCTGGCCAACCAGGAGGTCGAATCGGGACCCGATGAACTGATCCTCCAGATTCCCCCCGGCCCCCACCTTGGTGATCTGGTGGTTCGCGCCGAAGGCGTCGCCAAGGGTTACGACGACAACCTCCTCTACGATGAACTCAATTTCGACCTCCCCAAGGGTGGCATTGTGGGAATCATCGGCCCCAACGGCGCGGGTAAAACCACCCTCTTCCGGATGATGGTCGGCCAGGAAAAGCCCGACAAGGGAAGTCTGCGGGTCGGCGACTCGGTCGTGTTCGCTTATGTCGATCAAAACCGCGACAGTCTGAGCCCCGACAAAAGCGTGTTCGAGGAAATTACAGGCGGCGTGGATCATCTCCAGCTTGGCAAACGCAAGGTCCCAAGCCGCGCCTATGTGAGCTGTTTCAACTTCAAGGGGCCTGACCAACAGCGAAAAGTCGGCGAACTCTCCGGTGGGGAACGGAACCGGGTTCACCTCGCCAAACTCCTTCGCACAGGCGGAAATGTCCTCCTCCTGGACGAACCGACAAACGACCTCGATGTTGACACGCTTCGCGCCCTGGAGGAAGCACTTCTCAACTTTGGTGGCTGCGCCGTGGTGATCAGCCACGATCGCTGGTTCCTCGACCGCATCGCGACGCATATCCTCGCTTTCGAGGGGGACAGCAAGGTGGTCTGGCACGAAGGGAACTTTCAAAGCTACGAGGAAGCCAAACGCCAGCGGTTGGGGATCGAGGCCGATCAGCCCCGGCGCATCAAATATCGCAAGCTGAAGAATTAGAATCGGGCCCCTGATTTTTACCGGGACCGTGGCCCAAGCCGCGGGATGATGATCCATGATGCGTCTTGAGTCTGTCCGAAAGACCTATTCCCAGGGGGCGGGCGCCTCGATCCGTCAGGTCGAGGCGGTCCGCGGCGTCAGTCTTTCGATCGGGGCGGGCGAATTCGTGAGCATCATGGGACCCTCGGGATCGGGAAAATCGACCCTGATGCATCTTCTTGGCGCCCTGGACACCCCCACCTCGGGCAGGGCCCTTTTCGAGGGGATCGATATAGCCGCCCTTTCCGATAGCGCGCGGTCCATACTTCGCCGGGACCGAATTGGCTTCATTTTTCAGTTCTTTAATCTACTCCCCAATCTTCGCGCGGCGGAAAATGTCGCCCTTCCCCTTTTCCTCGCGGGAATGAGCCGGAAAGTCGCCCTCCACCGCGCGGCCGAATGTCTGGAACGGGTGGGGCTCTCCAAACGGGCCGATCACCTTCCCGACGAGATGTCAGGCGGCGAGATGCAACGCGTCGCCGTCGCCCGGGCCCTGGCCCCCCGACCACGGGCGATTTTGTGCGATGAGCCCACCGGAAACCTCGACACCGCCAACGCGAAATCCATTCTTGATCTTTTAAGAAGTCTTCCGGGAACGGGAACCAATGAGAACGCCGGAACCAGCGTCATCATGGTGACACACGATCCCAACGCCGGCGCATTGGCTGACAGGATCATCCGGGTCAGGGATGGGCTTATCGAAACCGAAGAATCCCTTCGCGCCTCGGGAGACCAGGCATGAATTCCCGTGGGGATTCGTTTTTCACCTCGCTGGCATCGCTTTGGCTGACTCTCAGCCGCTCCCAATTCTCCGGCCGCCCGCTGCGAGTGGGCCTTCTGATCCTTTCCATCGCCCTGGGCGTGGCCACGCTTGTCGGAACACGGGCGCTGGGCAGGGGCCTTGGCGAATCGCGAAAGAACCCGCTTTATCAGGGGTTTGATCTGCTTGTGGCGGGCGGACGCGCGGGAGTGCCCCGCCAAATCGCCAGGGAAGTCCGCGACAATCCGCCCAGGGGGATACAGACCGCCAGGGCGCTTGTGATTGGCAACGGCCTTGGGGAGATCGGAAACAGGAAAAGAAATATTCCTTTACTGGGAGTTGATATATCCTTTTTTGACTCCGCGAATATCAAAACAACCTTGCCGGGCCGGTTGGAGATCCTTTCCGAACCGCCCAGACTTTTGGCGATGCTCTCGGGAACCCCATGCCTGATCGGCTCGGACCTGGCCAAAGAATTCGATGGGGGCAAACCGCCTGTCTCTTTTGAACTCTCCTCGGGCGGACAAAAGCTTCGTCTGGTTCCCATGGGGATTCTTTATCCCGGGGGTTCCCAATCGATGCTTGCGGGACATCTTTTCCTTGACGCGGTCCCCGCGGGAAAATTCATCTATCCCGAACGGCCAGACCATGCGACCGTGATTGTTGCCCAAAGTGATGGGGACACCGAACAAGCCGTTGGAGCCCTCCAGACTCTCGCCGGTTCCCGGGGCGAGGCAAGAACCGTCGCCGAGGAGGAACGGATGGTGGGCGAGGTCACCGCGGCGATGGAGCTGGGATTTTCCCTGGGTGGGATAGGGGCTTTGGTGATCGGTCTTTTTCTGGTTTACAATGGGCTGTCCGTAGCGGTGGCCGAAAGACGCCACGAGATCGGCGTTCTTCGCGGCACAGGGGCCACGCGGGTCCAGGTGGCGGCCATGTTTTTGGGAGAGGCGGGATTGTGCGGACTTTTGGGATCCCTTTTGGGAATTCCTCTGGGTTGGGCCATCGCCCGGATCGTGGAGGGGCCTTTTGGCTCGGCCCTGGCGGATGTTTTGGGCCGCAACATGGGTGAAGGTTCCGTCGGCGTGGGCATTGGCCTGATTGTCCTTGCCCTGTTTTCGGGAACATTGACCGCCATGCTCGCGGGATTGGCCCCGGCGCTTGCCGCCGCGAACGAACCACCCGCCCACGCGGTAAGGCGCGGGCCCAGGGCGGCCACCACGGGCGGCATGATCAGGCTTGGACTGGTTTCCATCACGATTATGGTTTCCGGGGTGGTGGTCGTGCTTTTGCGGGGTGTTTTGCCTCCACGAGTGGGGGCTTTTGGCGGATTGGTTGTTTTTCTTCTCGGAGGATTGGTCGCGACACCCATCTTCGCGTTTGTGATCGGGAACTGCCTCCGCCCTTTTCTAAGGCGATTTTTGGGAATCGAGGGGCGCATGGCCGCCGACAACCTGATCGCCGAGCCTTCACGCACCGGTTTGGTGGTGGCGGCCCTTGCCGCGACAGCGGCCCTATCGCTTCAAACGGCGGGTTTTATCCTTTCGAGTGAAACCGCCGTCTTCACCTGGGTTCGCGAAAAAGTGGGCGCCGATCTCTTCCTTACCTCCGGATCCGGATTCACCCAATACATCCGTTCGGTCTCCATGCGGGAACCTCTTTTGGAGGAGGTTCGCCACGAACTTGGTGAACGGCTCGATACGGTCCTTGGCGCCCGTCTCGCGCGATTTGATTACAACAAACAGGTGATCTACATGATCGCCGTCGACACCCAGGGTTTCGCCGGATCCAAACGCGAAAGCGAACTCGATTTCGCCAGGAGCCTGGCCCGTTTTCCCCGATTGGCCGAACCGGGAACCGCCTTGGTATCGGAAAATTTCGCGAACCTGCACAAGGTCGGCGTTGGCGATTTCGTTGAACTGGCGGGCCCGGGAGGCCCCGTGCGTTTGGAGGTGCTGGGGACCGTGATCGACTACACCTGGAGCCGGGGGGTGATCATCACCAACCGCCAGTGGTACAAGATCCGCTTCGCCGACCCGGAAATAGATATATTGGATCTTTTTTTAGCCCATCCTGAAAAACCCGGCGAGGCCGCCGCCATCCGCGAACTCCTCGAATCAAAATTCGCGAAACCCGAAGGCCTCTTTGTCATCGACCAGGCGACCCTCCTCAACGAGGTGGGCCGGAACCTGAGGTCGGTCTACAACCTTGCATACGCCCAACAGGGAATTTTGGGAATGGTCGCTCTTTTGGGTGTGGTCAGCGCCCTGTTTGTCTCGGTGCTTCAGCGCCGGAGGGAACTCGGGCTACTGAGGGCCGTCGGGGCCCAAAAAAAACAAATCCTCACCACCGTCCTTGCCGAGGGGTTTCTTATGGGGGTGGCGGGTGCTGTCGCTGGCGTCGCTTTGGGCCTCGCGCTCGAATGGTACGCCGTCGAGCTTTTGATGGGCGAAGAGGCGGGGATGGCTTTCCCCCTGGTGGTCCCGTGGACGATGGTCGGATTGGTTTTGGCCTTTGGTCCCATCGTCGCGACTTTGGCGGCGATCGCTCCCGCGATATGGGCGACAAGAATCGGCCTCGCGGATGCGCTCGCCTACGAATGACGACCTTTCACCGATAATTCACCATATATTCATGGCAAACCGGATCAAGTAAGACCATAATAACGGAAAATTACCCCCTTCAGCTAACCGGCATTCCAAGGATGGATAACCCGTGCATGCTCTCCTATTATTCACCAGGATCTCCACCGTGACCCTTGCCACCTTTCTTGTTATGGGCATGTTTGCTATTGGAGAGAGCGCGACCCCGCCCTACACGAAGCCGACCCTGATCGCGCACCGGGGCGCATCGGCCTACGCTCCCGAGCACACGCTTCCCGCCTACCAGTTGGCGCTCGACCAGGGTGCGGATTTTGTCGAACCTGACCTACAAATCACCAAGGACGGTGTGCTTGTCTGTTTGCACGACACCACCCTGGAACGGACCACCAATGTCGCCAGCGTATTCCCCGACCGAGCCAAAATGGTCCGGGGGAAAATGACCTGGCCCGTGTCTGATTTCACACTCGAGGAAATCCGCACCCTCGATGCGGGCTCCTGGAAGGATGCGAAATACGCCGGGACAAAGGTCGCCACTTTTCAGGAAATGATCGACCTTGTCAAAGGCAAAGCCGGAATCATCCCCGAAACCAAGTCGCCGGAAACCTACGGAAAGCTTGGTCTCAAGATGGAACCGATGGTGATGGAGATCCTCAAAAAAAACAAATTGGATGAACCCGGATCAGACCCGAAAACCCCGGTGATCATTCAGTCTTTTAGTGCAGAAAGCCTGAAAATCCTCAAGAAAGAGCAAAAGTGCAAACTACCCCTTGTGTTCCTTTTTGGGGGACCAAAGGCGAAGGAAATGGGCACGCCAGAGGGCCTGGCCTGTCTCTTATACACATCTGACGCTGCCGACGAT
>CAWUOD010000023.1:0-13747 GCA_963923115.1 uncultured Singulisphaera sp. | reverse complement strand
ACACAAGGAGTATCGTCGGCAGCGTCAGATGTGTATAAGAGACAGGGTTTGGCGGTATTAGAGAGAACCGTGGAAGCGTTCATTTTGTCAGCGGCTTCAATCCGTGACTGGATCGCTTTTTGACGATCATCTTTTTCCTTGGCGAGGGCTTCCTTGGCTTTTTTGATCTTCTCGTCGTTGTCGTCCTGACGACCCTGGGTCAGCCCAACCAGTGCAGAGCAAAGGAACAGGCCGCTAAGGGTGCGTATCCAAAGTCGATGGCGATTCATGGTCCCAATCTCCGAATGCTTTTTGCGCCGACCTTATATGTTACGCTTCCACTTGAGGCGGAGTGCCTCAAGGATGGTTACTTTTTTTTTACATCCGCTCCCGACTTGTTGTCTGTTTCCTTCTCATCGGAGACAGATGCGGGGGGAAGCTTGCCTTTGGGGATCAGAGTGGCCCACTTTTGGGCGGCTTCTTTGCGGTCCTCGGGTTTGGCGACCGGATTGAAGTTGAACGCGGCACCCTGGGGAACCAGACGAACCAGGTGCCAGTGGGCAAGTATCCTGGGCAGATCCCTTTTGGCGTTTAAAAGCAGGATAAGATGCTCGTAAAATTCAGGACGGGCAAGATCCGCTTTGGAGGGGCTGTGAAGGAGGTCCAGGGTCTGGTCCGCCTGGGTTTCGGTGTATTTGCGCTTGGTGACCAGATAGTCCCAAAGCTTTGCGTCCTGGCCAGGCTCCCTGCCAATCCAGTGCCTGAGCGCGATCACGGCGTCGTCGATCACTTCCCGCGTCTTTAAGGTCAACATGGTTGACCAAAGGCTGTCAAGGTTGTCGGTGGCGCCCATGGCGAAGATGGCCAGGCGGCGATCTGTCTCGTTTTCCGATGCGGCAAGGGCTTCAAGAGCCGGGGTGATTTCGCCTTTTTCCTTGAGAAGTTCAAAGAATTTGGCTCCACTTGCCAACCGGGCTGCGATAAGCGGATTGTCGCTGTTCAGGGAGTCGCTGGCCCATTCGGGGAGCTTTTCGAGGAACTCAGGCTTGATATTCCCGACGGTGTGGTTGTTGAACTGGATCTTTGCTGGTCCGGGGGGGGCCGAAAGACGGGTGGTTACTTCGTCATGGGAGATCTCGATCTCGCCTTTTGTCACAACCAGTACAACGCTGATGGTCGGGGTCTGATCCTTGGTGTAGTTGCGGCTGAAGGATTCGCCCGCCGCCCAACGACCATACATTTCCAGGGTGAATCGTGTTTCGGGCGTTTTCAGCTTGATGAGAGCCGATTCGCCAAACATGTGAACCTTTACGGTTGCGGCGCCTTCTTTTTTCGAATTCACCAGATCCACACGGCCACGCTGGGGCACGATTTCAAGGTCGATGCCTTCGCCGGGCTTTTTGAGTTGCACCACGGTTTCGTGGATCGGGAAGGGGCTGATGCCCGCAAGGTCCCCACGAAACTCGAGACTGACATCGCCATCGGGCGCCACGATGAGAGAGCGCCTGCCCGCGAGGACCTGGGCACCCTCGGGAATGTTGGCTCCCGCTTTGGTGAGCGACCATTCCTTCGCGCCTTCGGGCCTGACCAAGGCGGTGTAGTCACCGCTTTTTACGACGGCCGCGGCTTCCTGCGCGCAAAGAGCGCCGGCATCCAAAACGACAGCCGCACCTGAAAACAAGGCCACAAGATTTGTCGCCCGAAACATCCGCCTAACGGAACCGATCATGCTTGATCTCCCAATGGGGTCTGTCTTGTATTGTTCCGGGAAATGTTACTTGGCTTCGCCGACAACCAGGGGCAGCTTGAGGCTGTTGGTTTTGCCAGAGATCTGGTCGGTGATCTTGATGGCGGCGGTGAATTTGCCGGGACGGTTGAGGCCAACCGGAACCTGGACCGGAAGGGCTTCGGCGCCGCTGGGGATTTTGCTCTTGGAGTCGATGTTGCCGGTGATCGGGGTCTTGGTGGTCGCGGTGCCGGTTTCATCGAGGATGGACAATTCCACCTGGATGTTGGGGGAACCGTCGTTGCCTTTCTTGAAGCCGACGATCTGGCCGGAAATGTAGACTGTTTGGCCTACGCTGAAGGTCGATGCGACACCTTTGCGTTCGGCGTCAAGCGCGGTCATCACATGGACAAGGGCGAAGTCGGGTTCGGAAAGGTTGAAGGTTGCTTTGGTGCTGGCCGAGGCGCCTTCGTCCTTGATGGTGATTTGAACTGAATATTCACCAGCCTTTTGCTTGGTGCCCACATCGACGGTGCTGAAAGCGCTGATTCGGTCGCCACCCAAAAGACCCTGGACGGTGACAGGCTTGCCGGTGTGCTTGAATTGAATTTCGCCCGAACCATCCTTGATTTCGGTGGTCAGGGAGTAGGTCGCGCGACCCTCGGCATCAAGCTTCACACCCGTGACATCGAAGCAGAGGTAAAGAACATCGCCTGGGTTGATTTTATTCCCTTCGCGCACAATTCCGGGGACACCGTATGTCGCCCGAAGATTGGTGATGGAGAGCTTTCCATCCTGTTGAGGGGCAAGGCTGAGTAAAAGAGCTGCTGCGGCGGTCCACATGATTCAAACACCCCTATCTCAAGGAAAGCAAAATTAGGGTCAAATTCATTTAAGGTTAGTTTAGAATTAGGTGGCAACCGGTGAATGCCCTGGAAGCAGGAATACTCCCGATTTTTACAGATTTTACACCTTAAACCACATAGAGAAGTGAAAGTTTACCCAGGCCGGATATTGCGCAATTACCGCAAATTAAGCCCTTTTAGTATTTCCACTCAGCTGAAAACATCACGCCCTGCGCCCAAATCCCGTTATTGCTCATATTGGCAATGGGATGCGCGGGGGTGGCGGCGGCATTGATGTAGGGATCAAACTGGTTACCAGTCCTCGCCACCGAGGATAGATACAGGAAGTTGTAACCCAAACCCAAATTCAGATGCTCCGTCACCGGAACGCCAAGCCTCACAAGGATTTCAGGCAATACCGCGAACCTTTTGGCCGTATGCAGCCCAATGTTCGATTTTTGGGTGTAAACATACCCTTCCGTGGTGGTGCTGCCCGCGATCGTGTTCAGGGTGTTGTTTCCGGCAAATCGGACATTTTCCACCGTCCCACCCAGAGCCAGCTTGCCCACCACATCCAGACGGACCCGGCCAAACTGCTCGCTGATCTTTCCACCAAACTGGCC
The DNA here is from genome assembly GCA_963923115.1 of uncultured Singulisphaera sp. Classification (GTDB taxonomy): domain Bacteria; phylum Planctomycetota; class Planctomycetia; order Gemmatales; family Gemmataceae; genus SYLG01. The sequence goes on along the minus strand of CAWUOD010000023.1, from coordinate 10,574 downwards.
ACCATAAAAACCATTCGTCGCGGTCACCGAATCGGTGCCTGTTTGTGTCGTATATTGGGAGTTCGGGAAGTCATAATAAGAGGATTGACCCTGGACGGTCAGCCCTTCCTGAACCTGCATTTGGCGGAAACCAAAGAGTAGATCGAAGCTTTGGGTTTCGGTGCGACCCCAGTTGGCCAGCCAGTTGACATCCGCGGACCACATCTGGAGATTCGCGCCAAGCTGGTAATTATTGATGGGAGCCAATTGGACACCCGATTGCTTGAGGGTGCTGGCCGTGGACCACTGCCCCACCACATTCCTTCCCCGGTAAGGCAAGAGGGCCTTGGTTGGGTTGGTGAAGATCTCGTTTGCGGGAAGCGCGCCGCCTTGATAAATCTGGCCCCATCCGCGCTCCTCCAGCAGGAACCCGGTGAACTCAAGACCCACCGTTTGATCCCCATCCAGCCACCCACCGAGGGTCAATTTTCCGCCACTAAATGTGCCGTAATCTATGCCGGGAGCCGGGCCCACCTGTGAAGTCCCACGCTGGCCGACAGCGCCGGGGGCGGGATTGTTCCAATTTCCCTTGGTCACCAGATTTGGACCACTAATCGGGTTGGGGGAAAGCCACCAAAGCATGTAGTCCAAACCGCCCCATACCTGCTCGGTTCCGGGTACATAGACATCCTGGAAACCGTCCATGTTTCCGCTGTTGTCGAAGCGGGACCCGGAGGCGGAATCCTCCTGGGTGGAGGCGCTTGTCGGCAACGCGGAGGCATTTGTTGCGGAAGTGTTTTGCGAATCTGCCGGTCGGATCGTGACCGAGCTATCCCATTTCACAGCGTTCACGGGAGCTCGGGCAGGATCTTTTGGGGGGGCATTTTGGGCGTTTGCCTCTTGCCCGAGGCACACAACAGCCCCCAACATTGCCCAAAAGCGCCATCGCATGGTAGCTCCCCCATCGCAGGTTTCATTTGGGAACATCAACCAGACAGGAAATACCCGCCCGGAATAAAACCCAAAGAAACAGTTCCAACGATGGTATCGGCTAATCCGGAGGATTACATTGAATCAGTTGGGGAGATTTTGAGGAAACGCCCACGAATGACGATTCTCCTGCTACCCCGAAAGCCCTAAACCCCCATCCATCCCGGTCCAGCCATGGGGAAAAGACTCTTCTTCCCAAAATTTTGGCCAAAATCCCGTAAACCACTTCGCGAAACCAGCCTATAGGCTCCGAGGTGTCGGATTTGAGTGCCCGCGAGAAAGCCAAAAGGTCCTCCCGGGTCAGGGGTGCCCGGTCCTTGCCAAACAGAACCACCCAGGTGTTCAGCGGGCGTTTTGCCGATCCCTGCCAACCCAAAATGCGTGTCTTGGCCCTGCCAAAGAGCAATTCGAAGGCTTCGGGGGTAAACCGCCAATAGTCCGAGGGATAGTTGTGGATGTGGAAATAGAAAGGCGCACTGATCAGGGCGATTCCCGTTGGGCTCAGGACCCGTTCAAATTCGGCGGCCGCCTCCCAAAAACGGGCGACATGTTCCAGGCAACTGAGGGAAACAACCGTCGGAATCGACCCATCGGCAAAAGGGAGACACTGGGCATTCCCCTGGATATCGATTCCCGGGCCCAGGCGGAAATCGAGCCCAATGAAAGGCTTGTCGGGAAAGTACGGGCGCAAATCACAAAGGGATTCCTGGCCATCGACCAGGTACGCCCCCACATCCAAAACAGGTCCTTCACATGACCAGGTTTGGGAAACCGATTTCACCAATCCATTGAGAAAGCGATTCATCAGAAACCAGGCCCCGGAAACAAAAAAGGTCAAGACTTATGTCTTGACCTTAGGAGAAGTCTCCAAAAATGGGAGGTCTTTACTGGGGCAGAAGGGTGACTCTCAGTTTTTGGCCAATCTTCAGCGGGGGCAACTTGTCGTTCCCCTCGACCTCGATGATACATTCAACGGTTCGGACATCGTTGAATTGCATCGGGTCAAGAAGTATGGAGCGTCGTTGGGCGTACCATCCGCTAATGCGGGCAACTTTGCCTTTCCAGGTGTCGTTGGTAAGCGCGGTGTCATCCTGGATGATTGCGGTCTGGCCAAGTTTGAGACGGCGGGCGAATTCCTGTTCGACTTCGGCGCGAACGATTTTGGCCTTGTCGGGACAGAGGTAAACCGCCGGAAAGCGTGGGTTGGGCCCAAGCGACTCGCCTTCGCTGATGAAAAGCCTCAGGACATCGCCATCGAAAGGTGCCTTGATGTAGCACTCATCGAAGCCGAATTGGGCTCTTTCAAGCCGGGCGCGCCGGGCGGCAAGGTCGTTGGTTGCCAAAAGCTCGGCGGTTTTCGGGTTGGTCGATTCCAGACCGCGAAGCTTGGCTTCTTCGATCTGGATGGTGCTGTTGATGGCCTCGACGCCTTTTTCCGCGCTAAGGTATTCGTCCATACTCAAAAGCCCATTGTCACGGGCCTTCTTGGCGGTGCGAAGCTTGGCTTGGGCGGCGGCCATTTCGGCCCGACGGGCGTCAAGTGCGGCCTTTTGGCCCTTGAGCTGCTCTTCGTGTTGTGGCCCAAGACGCTTGGCCTGTTCAAGTTGTTGCAGGGCGGCAGCGACATCGGCGTTGGCCTCGTCGAGCAGCGCTTTGGCCAGGGTGTCATCCAATTGAAACAGGACGGTCCCGGCTTTAACCTTCTGGTTTTCGCGGACATGGATCTTTTTGACCCGGCCCGGCGACAGAGGATAGATCGGGGTGATTCCCTGTTCCACATCCACAAAGGCCGCGCAAACCGCCCTTTTGGAGGCTTCCTGGGCGAGGTCGGTGCGTGGCGGAGGCGATTCGACAGTACCGGTTGCGGGGGCGGCCGTCGTCGCGACGGGAGGAGCCGCCACAGGGTTGACGGCGGAATTTCCACGGAGGATCATCGCCGCGCCGGCGAAGGTTCCACCAAGGAGAACGATGCCAAGACCAAGAGCGGGCAAGGCAAATCGTCTCGGCCTGGGAAGATTTCCTTCCGAGGCGGGAATGTATTCCGGGTTTTTTGCGGGAAGAGGCGCGGTATACCGCCCGGCATCATGCCGTTCGGTTGAGGCGGCCTCCCAGTTTTCCCTTGTTCCAACCTTCATCCTCACCTCCAGGCAAAACAGATTTCGAGGAGTGAGACCGATCATCCTCACGATCCGGGCGTCCCGACTTTCCGTCGGGATACACAACACCCTTGAGCTGGCCGTCCTCCAGGTGGATCACCTGGTCGGCAAATGGAATGATGCGCGAGTCGTGCGCCACACAGAGTACAGTCGCACCCCGTTCGCGCGCCGCACCGCGCAAAAGTTCAATCACCTGCTCGCCTGTGCCCCAGTCCAGGGCACTGGTCGGTTCGTCGGCGAACAGGAGCTCGGGTTCCTTCATCAAGGCGCGGCCGATGGCGACGCGCTGTTTTTCACCACCGGACATTTCGGCGGGACGAAGGTGTTTTTTCTTGCCCAGACCAAGCATGTCAAGAATATGACGGGCTTTCTTGCGGGCTTCCCAATAGCCCATGTTCATGCCCCATCGTCCCACAAGCTCAAGCTGCTGGACGGCGTTGAACGCGCCAAACAGATTGTATCCCTGGAAGATGAAACCCACATGCCGAAGTCGAAATCCCTCCGCCTGGCGTTCGGACATTCCCCATATGTCCTGCCCCAGCGAATGCACGGTGCCATTGTCCGGGCGGAGAAGACCTGAGAGAATCGCCAGCAGGGTCGATTTGCCGGAACCGGAGGGGCCCATCATAAGGGAAAATTGACCGGGATAAAGGTCAATGGACACACCGGCCAAAGCGGTGGAGCGCATGGAGCCCTGTCCGAAGGAGCGACGCAGGTCACGCCCCTCAAGACTCGATTTCAGCGGGCTCATCGCCATAAGTATCTCCCGGAAAACCCAAACCACCCGGAACGGGTCAAACCACCACGGGCGTCGCTATCTCAAGAGCATTGCGGGTTCGACCTGGCGCAGGGATCTCAAGGCGACAACGCCCGAGCCCACCGCCATCACCATGGTCACTGTGCAAGCCCCCACCTGAAGCCACATGGGCAATATGACTTCGCTGCCGGCGGCCGCTGCAAGCGCGGCCAGTCCATGGACCGCGGGTATGGATAGCCCCACGCCGATAATTCCCACCCAGAATGCCTGTGACATCACAAGGGTCGCCATGCGCCACCGGGGAATTCCCATCGCCCGCAGAACAGCGAACTCCTTCATGGATGCGGCGGTTGCCGCGTAAAGTGTTTGGCTGGTGACCACCGCTCCCACCATGAGTCCCAAAAGCGCCGCGTAACCCAATGCGATTCCCGCCTTGGTCTTGGTCAGCCAGTGCATCCGGGAGCGAATCGAAAATTCGCTGGCGGTGAAAGCGGACACGCCTCCCTGGTCGCGAAGACGCTGGACAACCATGGGGGCATCCTTGGGGTCCTTGCAACGGGCCAATACATAGGTGATTTGTTCGGGGAAGATGCGAAGGAGTGGTTTCGCGGTGTTGACGCTACAAAACACATAGGGGCCCGCGAGACTCCTGATCCCCTTGGTGAGGCCCACCACGCGCACACGGTGTCCGGCGACTTCCGCCGTGTCGCCGACACCCTTGATACCCAGACGATCAAGATCCGATTCGTCGCAAACAATCGCTCCGGGTTCGCTCAGCCGCGACGCCATTTCCGGAGTCAGCTCACGAATCCGGCCAAGCGAATCCTTGTCCAGGCGACAACCAATCACCATGCAGAGCTCATTGCCTCCGTCGGGCTTCGACCAATAGGAGAAACCCTGGAGATAGACTTCGCAGCGTTCGATTTCAGGATTGGCGGCGACCTTTGCCAGGAAGTTTTCACGAATGGGACGACCGAGGTCGACGGCAAGCACCTCTGGGGCGCCCACCCAAATATCGGCGTCAGTGTGGTCAATGGGGAGGGAGGAGATCGAAAAAAGGCCAAGGAGGAGTCCAAATTGGAGGGATATCAACAGGGCGCTAAATCCGACAGCAAGCACCCCGGGAAGGTACCGCGAGCGATCAAACCAAAGTGTGGTCAGGGAATATGACATGGATTCATCTTACCAAACAAACGGCTTGCAATGAAACACGAAGAGGGAATGGAGCAAGAAATGTTGCTCCATTCCCTCCTGTCATAGCAAGTGGGAAACCGTGGCTTTTTGGATAAGATGGGTCGTTTGGCTAGCTTTGCCTCTCGCTGGGGACTGTCGCCACCTTCGGTGAAGGCTTTAAACTCCTCCAATCAGGCAAATCGCACAAGTTGCTATCTATATAGAGGTGGTGCCAAAGTTGCGTTGACACTACCCCAACCAGCCCCATTTCCAAAGTCGTCCTAACCGGCACATTTTGACGGTATTGTTTCGCACGGTCCCGCCAGAAGCGAATTGCCTTCGGATCGAAGTAGCCCGCGCGCTCCACGGATTCATCGCTGAGGAGTTGGTTGATGTAGGGCTCGCTTTGCTCGTTGATCTCGAAACTGTCGAAGGGAGCCCGGAACATCGCCTTTCGACGCCAGGCCGATTCCTTGGGAAGATACTTCTCCGCAACCAGTCGAAGGATATGCTTGTCGCCTAGTCCCTTTATCTTGTGGTCGGGGTGTAGCGAGGCCAGGAACTCAAACACCTCCACATCCAAAAACGGATAACGCGTTTCCACCGAGTTGTGCATTGCCACGCGGTCGCCTTTGGCATTGAGCAAAAGTCCCGGAAGGTGGCATCGACCACTTATATATAGCTCCCGGTGCATCGGGTGCCATTTCATCATTTCTTCGGTAGGAAGATCCAGATCCTCAAATGGGACATGATCGCCCACACGGCTGTGCATTTCGTTCGAGAAGAATCGGAACCGGTTGTACTGGTTTAGACCATAAATATCGTGCCATCCGTTGTAGCCTCCCGCCACGGAAATCGAACGCTCGATGATGTCCTTGGGAACCTGTGGAACCTTCCAGTAGGAATGGACCAGTTTGCGGATCATGTTGCCAAACGGAAGGAACGGAAGGTTCATCTTTCCGAGAATGCGGTTGGCTTTGTGCCAGGGATACCCGGCCATCCATTCATCCGAACCCTCACCTGTAAGGGCTACCTTGTAACCGTTTTGGCGCACCGCGCGCGCCAACAGCAAAAGAGCCCCACAAGAGGTATCAATCACAGGCGATTCGGCCGCCTGAATCAATTCCGGATAGGTCGCCTGGATTTCGGCCTTGCCAAATTTCACGGAGATGGGCTGGGCGCCCACATGCCGCGCCGCGACAAGGGCCTGGTCCGTCTCGTTGAGGCTCGGATCCTGGATGGCGATGGTGAACGCGGGGATTGGTCGGCCAAGGACCTTGCTGGCCATGGCGACGACAATTCCCGAGTCGACACCCCCGGAGAGGTAGCTGACGACGGGAACATCAGCATGCAGACGACGATCGACCGAGGCGAGCAGTTTTTCCTCGAATTCCCTGGCCAGTTGCGCGTCATCGCCTCGGCGTTCGTTGCCCATGGTTGGGAAATTCAACCGATAATAGGCGGCCTGTTGCATCCTGGCGGGTTTGCCTTCGCCGCCCAGATCGATGGTGAGCTTGTTTCCCGGCGGGAGCAACGAGATCCCTTCAAAACAGGTTCTCGGTCCGGGAACTCCGAAACAGGTGAAAAGGGTCGCCAGTCCCTTGGGGTCGGGTTTGGCCTTGACCAGTCCCGAGGCAAGGAGGGTTTTGATTTCCGAACCAAAAAGGAGCCACTCGCCTCCCTCATCACGGACCTTGGTCCAGTAAAGGGGGCAAATCCCGAAACGGTCCCGGGCAATGATCACACGACCCCTGTGATGGTCGACGACCGCGAACGCGAACTGGCCTCGCAGTTCTTTGGTGAGGTCGTCCCCCAGCTCTTCATAGGTGTGGGGGATCAATTCGGTGTCACAGTGCGTTTTGAAGGTGTGACCGTGGGACTGAAGCACCCGTTTGCGCTCGGGATAATCAAAGAACTCGCCGTTGAAAACACATTCCACCGACCCGGTCTCGTTGCCGATCGGTTGCTTGCCATCGGCCAGGCCGACGATGCTCAGGCGCCGGTTGGCGAATCCAATTCCCGGACGAATGAGATAGCCGTCCTCATCGGGACCGCGATGGAAGATCACATCGGCCATCGCCCGAATCACTGCCGGATCGGGTTCACGCCGATTGCCACTCAGATCCACCATTCCCGCGATTCCACACATGCTAAATCATCCCTTCTAACTAAGCCCAAACAATGCCGATTCCGGTTTCACCGGGTACTTTCGCCCCAAGCCCCACCCTTATCCCGCCTCAAAATCCTTGCTCCAATCGGAACGAAGGATTCTACGCAGGCTTGCCCCAGAGCTTGGCAACCTTGGTCCCGATCTTGTTGTCCAGCCACCGTGGCATGAAACGGTTCATCCAAAGAATCATCTTGGCTTCACTTCCCAGCCAGGTTTCCCGTGTGTCCTTTTCCAGGGCCTTGACCACCGCGCTCGCGGTTTGGGCCGGGGAGAGGGCTTTGTCCATCGGAAGATCGGCTTTACCCTTCTTCTCCAGGACATTGTTGAAGAATTCGGAATTGGTCAGCCCAGGCAAAACCAGCAAGACACTTATTCCAAAGCGGTGGTATTCCGCCCGAAGCGCCTCGGTCAGCCCCACAAGGGCATGCTTGCTGGCGGAATATTCACTGAAAGCGGGCATACCACGCCGTCCGGTCATGGAGGCGATGTTCAGGATCGCGGGCTGATTACCCCGGATCAGGTGCTTGACGGAAAGTCGCATCAGTTGCGAAGTCGAGAAGAAATTGACCTCGAAAACCTTGCGGAGGTTCTCCTCGGATCCTTCGCTAAAATGGCCCCAAGTCCCAACCCCAGCATTGTTTAGAAGAATATCGAGGCCGCCGAGAGCCTTGGCCGCCTCGTCCAGAATCCGTGCGGGAGTGTTCGGGTCGGCAAGGTCCCCGGGAATAACGACCGCCTCGCCACCCGCTTTGCGCACTTCGTCGGCGGCTTCGTTTAACTTGTCGACACCCCGGGCCACCAACGCCAGTTTCGCACCCTTGGCCCCCAGGATCCTGGCCAATTCCCGGCCAATACCCATCGACGCGCCGGTCAAAAGGATCCTTTTGCCCTTGAGGTTTCGATACATGCCCCCACTCCAATGCTTGATGCCTGAGTGAATCGCCTTTTGCACAGGGCAAACCGGACCAAACAAATTGGACCCTGAAGGAAATGGCACTCAGCGCAACAATCATCCCCTGAACCGCCTTGGAGAGCCAACCAAGCCATCAAAAATACCGCAGACTTCCCGTCTTTCCTGTCTTCTTAACCCAAATAATCCTTATAATCCCATGAGACCTAAGAGAGAGCGGGCAAATTCCTTCAACTGGCTCATTTCTTACTAAAGTCCCTAACGGTTCCCCAAAAAATCGGTTTCAATGGAATGAGGAGGAGTTTGTCTAATGGCTTTGGATATTCTTTCGATCGGTACCGCGCTTCCCAAAACCCATGTGAGTCAGGAGGATGCCCTTACCATTGCCCAGACTTTGCTTGCGCCAGACGGTGAAGACCGGGAATGGCTTGGAAAAGTCTATGCGGGCTGCGGCATCGGCAAGCGCCACTTCTCTGTGAATAATCAGGTTGTGCGGGACATTCTTGATGGCACCAATGAGTCCAATTCCCCATTCCTGCCGCGCGATCATATGCCCGCTGGTCCCACCACCAAAGAGCGAATGGACCATTACGAGGAGTTTGCCGGCCCACTTGCGCTTTCCGCCACATCCGAGGCGCTCGGCGATGCCGGAATTGACCCAACCTCGATCCGTCAGCTTGTTACCGTCTCCTGTACGGGGTTTTTCTCCCCCGGAGTGGATCAGCACATCATCCGACAAGTACCCCTTTCTCCTGGAATCGAACGGACCCATGTCGGCTTCATGGGTTGTCATGGCGCCCTGAACGGCCTTCGCGCGGCCCATGGCCTGGCCAATCTCAACCCAGGCAAGCCTGTTCTTTTGGTGGCAGGCGAACACTGTAGCCTTCACAACCACTACCTGTGGGAAAAAGAGAAACTGGTCGCCAACGCCCTGTTCGGCGATGGCGCAGCTGCCCTGGTTATGCGTCAAACCGCCGGCCATCCCGATGCGCCCTCGACCGGCCTTCGTCTTGCGGGCTCCGCCTCATGCATTGTTCCCAATTCGACGGACCTCATGACATGGAGGGTTGGGGACAACGGTTTCACGATGACCCTCTCGCCTCGCATTCCGGCTCTGGTTCGTCGCGTTTTGCCGGGTTGGATCACGGCGTTTCTTGCCGAGCATGGACTCACCCCCGCCGATGTCAAAGGCTGGGCGGTTCATCCGGGCGGTCCGAGAATCCTTGACGCGGTGGAGGAGGCCATGGGTCTTGGCCAAAACGGCCTGGAAGACTCGCGGGCCATTCTTGCCGAGGTGGGTAACATCTCCTCCCCGACCGTTCTCTTCATTCTTCAGAGGATGCTCAGGCGCCAACAGCAGATGCCAATCGTGGCTTTGGGCTTTGGCCCGGGCATCGCCATCGAAGCGGCCCTCTTCCGCTAAAAGTTCTTTTCAGAAGGCTGGCGCAAAGGCGTCATCCCGGATTTTCAGGGCCCCAAACCAATCGGTGTTATCCATAACACGGGTCGGCTGGGGCTTTTTTGCTTTGAGGATACAAGTCCAGCAAGGTCGTAAATCGGCCATGGAATAATGAAGGGGAAATCCCACCCTGCAAATGCACAATGGAAGGAATAGGAACATCCAATGACCATCAGGGAACATGGTTATGAGCACACCCAGCGGGCGCCTCTTTATCTCGTCCTATATGCATTGGCGTTCCTGATGCTGTTTTTTGCGATAGCCTTTCGTTCTGATCCCATGGTTCCGCTTGTGTTTCCATGGGTTGGTTTGATGGTGCTCCTTCTCGCAGCTTCGTTTCACTATCTGAGGGTGAGGGACCTCGGGGAAAGTCTTTCGATAGGTTTTGGTCCCATTCCGCTGTTTCGCCGGACCATCCGTTACGCGGATATTGTCCGTGTGGAAACCGGTCGCACGCTTCTCCTGGATGGCTGGGGAATTCACCTGAGCATTCGGGGTGGTTGGGTCTGGAATATCTGGGGCAGGTCGTGTGTCGTCGTCCATTTCCAAAAAGGGGTTTTGCGCATTGGTTCCGATGATGCGGAAAACCTTTGTCGTTTTTTGCAATCACGCATCGGACAAATCCCGATCAAGTAGGTTGGGTGACAAAAATCGACCGGCTTGTGGATGGCGAAAAGGACATAGGCACTATTATCAAAGGCCAATCCTTCCAGGTTTTCCAAGGTCCTATCCCAAAGCCTTTGAAAATGCATTACCTTGTCGTTTTGTCAGCCGGTTTTGTGACAATTCCGATCAAATTTTATGGAGTAGGAACTTATGACCAAACAAATGCCATTGGAGGCGGAACATTCCACTTCCAATGGCATTTGAAAAAAGTCCATGCGGCGGCTGGGCCTTCCTTGGGAAGGCATGCTTTTTTTATTCCTTTCTTTCCTCCCGTTTGGGAGGCACCTCAAAAGTTTTCCCTCCCCTCACACGGG
>CAWUOD010000022.1:0-14341 GCA_963923115.1 uncultured Singulisphaera sp. | reverse complement strand
TCCAAAATAACAGAAGATAGATTTTTATCTTTTCCGTTTTCCATTTGATGAGAATTCGTTTTGTTTAAACGCGAAAAATTTTCAATTATCACCCGGCAAATGTGATGGGGTTTCCAAGGAATGGTTATCGTTGGGGTAAAACAATTGGGCGAAGTGTTTGTTGAGTCTTCGACATTTTTCGCAGTCACAAGGATCTTGGACAACCGAAATTCAGGAAAGTTGACGCAACTTGGGTCTTGTGATGGCATGAGGAGTATGTCCGGAATTGTTGGGAAATTTTCCCCGTTTCGGAAACCCGGAAGGAACCGAATATCTTCGTGGATTGAGGCAAGCTTGGCAAAAATTCGGAATTCATCCAACAATGGTCCCTCGCCGGCAATCCAAAGCGTGCATGGCCAGCCAGCCAACCTCACCATGGTAAATGCCCAAATTACCTCCAGGACCCCTGATCCAGCCACCATATCTGCTCGGCATACCAACTGAAAACCAGATGACGGAGTAATTAAATGCGAATTTCCCTTTTTCTTCGATGGTAATTGGATTAGGGCTGTGCATCTTTTGATAATGGAGGGGATGAAGGGAGCATCTTGGTTGACAATCCCTGCCAGGATCAATGGGTTTTTTTTGGGCAGCCATGAACATGTTAAAACAGACGAAAGCCACCCAATTGCAATCGCCTGAATGGGTGTGTCCGAAAGTAAAATCTTGTTTCTTGTGCGCCAAAGGGTCCAGGGCCTGGATAGGAACGCCCAATGAATCTCAAAAGCGCCGGACTCAAGTTCGGTAAATGCTTTTCGCCATTCGATTGCCAAGCGGCAAGATGGGGAATCCGAGATAACGCAAATTTGAGTAATTTGGGTGTCAGTTTTCTGGATCAACGTTTTTTCCCCAAATCCGCTTGTGGCAAAGTGGTCGAGTAATCCGAGGAAGCCGCTTTATCCAATTCTTCAATAACACCAATAAAAGGTAGGTTCCTGTGGTTTTCGTTGAAATCCAATCCATAACCAACCACAAAAAGATCCGGGGTGTCAAAGCCAACAAAATGGGCTTCGGTCATGGGGGGAATCGAACGGATTTTTCTTAATAGAACCGCAAAAAGAATTTTATCGTACCCTGAGGCCCGGGCCAAATGCCCAGCGGCTTTCAAAGTTGATCCACTGTCAAGGATGTCGTCAATGATTAGCAGGGTCTTTGATTGAGGGATCAGATCCTCCGGCCATTTCCAGCTGAGGGCTCCGGGATTTGTTGATTCGCCATAATAGCTCTTAGGCCGCGCAAAATGAATCGAGCTGATGCTGGAAAGGCTCCGGATCAAATCGGAACCAAAAATAAACGCCCCCTTGAGGAGTATGAGTACATCTTTGTTTTCGGGGGCGGCTTGCTCGATTTCGGTAGCCATACCGCGAATGCGAAGTGAAATCGCCTTGGGTGGAATTAGAACTTTGAGCAAGGCGGATTCCTTCAATCATGGAAAGGGGCCGATGGGACGCCTTATTCCGAGAAAGTGTAATCCAGTTGGCGGGAACAGGCAAAGGTTTGTTTTGCACCGGTTTTCGCTTGGAGTCAACAAAGGCTCGAATGGCCTTGTGGGGAGGTTGATAGGTGGGGTAAAAGATGAAGTTGATAATCAAAAAATTATGGATTGGGGGCTAAGGATGGCCATCCTTGAGGTTACAGGCTTGGAGCGTTGGTACGGGCGACGAAAAGTTGTTGATGGAGTGACCTTTCAGGTGGATACCGGTGAAGTTGTGGGTCTTCTCGGCCCCAATGGGGCCGGAAAAACAACCAGCTTTCGTATGACCACTGGCCAGGTCACGCCAAATGGTGGCAGAGTAATTTTTAATGGGGTGGATGTGACCAGCCTTCCCATGTATCGCCGGGCACGACTTGGAATGGGTTATCTTGCCCAGGAAACAAGTATTTTTCGTCGCTTGACTGTAGAGCAAAATGTTTATGCGATACTTGAATCCATACCTAAACATCGGACCATGGGGCGCGCTTTAACGCGATTGGAGCGCATTGAGCGAACGGATAAGGTACTGGATCAGTTCAGTTTGCTTCACCTTCGCAAAAATAACGCCGCAAGGCTTTCCGGTGGGGAAAAACGGCGATTGGAAATCGCACGGTGCCTTGTCGCTGACCCCTTACTTATACTTTTGGATGAACCATATACCGGTATTGACCCCCAGACGATTGAAGACATCCAAAAAATTGTAAGAGACCTGCGAAATCAGGGAATTGGTATTCTGGTTACCGACCATCGTGTCAGGGAAATTCTAACAATTACTGACCGAAGCTATCTTATTAAAGCCGGAAAGGTTCGGACTCACGGTTCTCCCCAGGAAATCATTCGGGACCCGGTAGCAATTCAGGAGTACCTTGGAAACAGTTTTTCCGATGACCCTTTTGGTTTATCTGGGGGCGGAAATTCAGCATACACAAAACCTTCCAATGGACCGGGGCCGGATGTGGTCGCGCAGAGAGGGTTGTTTGAACGATTTGTGTCGGGTGATACTCAGGCAGGGCTTGAAATTCTTTCGAGTATGACCATTTTTGCCCCGTTGGTGCTTGAGTACCTCGATCATCCGGGCCCAGTTCATCGCCTCCGTGCGTACGAATTACTCTCCCGATATGCCGGACATCCATTGGATTATGATCCAGGCGCTGGAGACCTGGCACGAAGGGAAAAGATTCGGGTTTTGCGCGACCAGATGTATCGTAAGGCTGGTTAAAAGGACCGTTATGACAGAGAAACAGGAAAAATTGATAGGAGCTTATGTTGGTTCAATTTACCAGCTGGAAAAATTAGTATGGGATATGAATGAAGACCAACTTCGATGCAGGCCTGTTTCGGGCAAATGGAGTACTTTGGAATTGGTCGCCCATTTGGCGGATTTTGAACCCCTTTTTGCTGATCGAATGAAAAGGGTTATATCTGAAGATGCAAAATCGCTAATTCCTGGAGACGAGGAGAAGTTTGCGTTTAGTTTGCGATATCAGGATAGGTGGTTCGCCCGCGATTTGGGATTAATCCGGGAAATTCGATTGCAAATGGCAGGAATCCTGATCAGGCTTGCCCCTGAGGACTGGCAAAAAACCGGTATCCATCCTGTGAAAGGAGAACTTTCCCTCGAGGACCTGCTCGAAGGGATTAATTACCACATACCTCATCACCTTCCTTTTTTGATTTCCAAAAGGGAGGCAATGGGACTGAAAAAACAGTTTCCCGGCTTGGATTAATAATTTGCTCCCGGCTCAAGTTTCTTGGAAAACAAAAAAAATCCCAAGAATCAAAAAGAAAATTTGCTTTCCAATGCCGTGGGTTTTATGTCAAAAAAGGTAGTGGGTGTTGGGGAGGATCGAAGGGGCGGTTTTTTTTGAAAAATCACCAAAGGACCGTACACGATAAGTCCGAGATTTTAGGCTAACAAGGAATTCAAGAGGGGACACTATGCTAGCGATGACATGGCTTGACAAAATCAGCAAGGAGTGGGATCTGGCCCTTGGCGCCCGGGTTACCGGTTTGGGATCGCATCACAAAGCCACTATCACCATGGGGCGTGACGAAGACGAAGATGACGATTTTGATGACGATGAAGACGACGACGATGAAGACGAAGATGATGAGGAAGATGATTTTGAGGACGAAGAAGAGGATGACGAAGAGGATCTCGAAGATTTTGATGAGGATGAGTTTGATGACGAGGAGTTTGATGATATTGAGGATGATGAGGACGACTTGGACGACGATTTTGACGACGACGATGAAGACCTGGACGATGACGAGGATGAAGATGAAGACGAGGATGATGAAGACGACGATGTTTGAGTCGTGTTTTCGTTAGTAATACCCGAAAGTTCGGTGGCCCCCAGCATTTTTCTGAAAATGTTGGGGGTCTTGAGGTTGACCCTTTTGCCTTCAGACTTTACGATTACTCTTTTGAGGACTTCCGCCACCAAGGACGGAGAACGGGTTTAAGAATCCATGCCAACGATCAACCAGCTTGTCCGCAAATCGCGGGTACCCCAATTTAGCAAATCAAAGCATCCTGCCATGCAAGGCTGCCCCCAGAAAAAGGGCGTCTGCTTGCAGGTTAAAACCATGACTCCGAAAAAGCCCAACTCGGCGCTTCGTAAGATTGCCCGTGTTCGTCTTTCAACTGGTGTTGAAGTAACCGCATACATCCCGGGTGAGGGTCATAACCTGCAAGAGCACTCCATTGTTCTTGTTCGTGGTGGCCGTGTTCGTGACCTTCCTGGTGTGCGCTATCACATTGTGCGTGGTGTGCTCGACTCCCAAGGGGTTTCTGATCGTAAGCAAGCTCGTTCCAAATACGGTGCGAAAAAGGACAAGAAGTAGGCTACCCAACCCGGTAGCAATTCTCCCAATTAGATTTATTAAGGACATTTACCGACCATGGCGAAGAAAGCGACTGCTAGCGCGACCACTCTTAAGCCGGACCCTCGTTTCGGCAACAAGCTGGTTTCCAAGTTTGTTAATTGCATGATGTGGGATGGCAAGAAGGCGACTGCCAGCCGGATTTTCTATGATGCAATGGATCAAATCAAGAAGCGAATGCCCGATCTTGATCCCGTCGAGGTTTTCACGATCGCCATTGAAAATGTGAAACCAACTGTTGAAGTCCGAAGCAAACGGGTTGGTGGTGCAAACTACCAAGTTCCCATGCAGGTCAACAAGGCACGCCAGCAGAGTCTGTCGATTCGATGGATCATTGATGCTTCTCGATCCAAATCCGGGCGTCCGATGTTTCTTCGCCTTGCAGAGGAGCTAATGGCTGCCTATCGTCGTGAAGGTGAGGCAGTTAGCAAGCGCGAGCAAACCATCAAGATGGCGGATGCCAACAAGGCCTTTGCCCACTTCGCTTGGTAGTTTAATTTGCAAAACTTTTCAGGGGGCTAACAGCCCCCTTTTTTTATTGACACAGGGCGTTTTTTTCGGGCCCGATGGGGCTCTTCCCAATCGGACAAATCCATGGCTACATCCCCCACAGACCTTCGTCGCGTTCGTAATCTTGGCATAGTCGCACATATCGACGCCGGAAAAACCACAACTTCAGAACATGTGCTTTACTATGCTGGCGCTATTCATCGACTTGGCGCTGTAGATTCAGGTAACACTACGACAGATTATGATGCTGAAGAGCAGCAGCGTGGCATTACAATTTATAGTGCTTGCATCCCTCTTAAATGGAGGGAATTCACACTGAATCTTATCGACACCCCAGGCCATGTTGACTTTACAGCCGAGGTGGAACGCAGCCTAAGGGTTTTGGATGGGTGTGTTGTTGTTTTCGATGCGCAAAAAGGGGTTGAGGCCCAGTCAGAAACGGTATGGCGCCAAGCAGAGAAATATCAGGTTCCCCGTTGTATTTTTATAAACAAAATGGATGTTATCGGGGCCAATTTTGAAGACACATTAGCTGATATCGTTGAAAGGCTTGAAGCTCGACCTGTTCCGGTTGTAATTCCAGTGGGTAGTGGTTCCGTCAAGGATAGTAGCCGACCTTTTGAGGCTGTCATTGACATCATTGAACAAAAACTCCACAGATTTCATGCTTCTGACTGGGGAAAAACTTATACATCCGAAGACATTCCATCCGACATGTTACAGGAGGCTTCCAAATGGCGTTCAAGCCTTTTTGATGTCCTCACCGAAAACGATCCATCTGATCTGATTACAAGCCTGGTCCTGGATGGGGCTGATGTTCCGGTAGAAAAAATCCGCCAGCTCCTTCGCGAGCAAACCCTTTCCAGATTGGTCCAGCCTCTTTTTTGTGGATCAGGGCGTGAACATATTGGGATTCAGCCTTTGATAGATGGCATGGTTTACTACCTCCCCTCTCCCCTTGACCGTCCACCATTGGTGGGGATGAATCCAAAGAAAAAAGATAAGCCTGAAACCCGAAAACCTGATGCCAAGGAGCCATTTTGTGCACTTGTTTTCAAAGTTGTTGCAGACACCCATGGGGAACTATTTTTTCTGCGTATTTACTCGGGCACAGTAAAACTTGGCGCGCGTGTTTCCAATCCGGGAAAGGACAGTAGGGAAACAATTGCAAAAATGTTTCATACCGAGGCGGATCCCACCCAGCGAACAGAACTTGAAGAGGGTAGAGCTGGCGATATTGTCGCGGTTGTTGGGTTAAAGGAATCGGTTACTGGAGATACCCTTTGTGACCAACAGCACCCCATCCTTTTGGAAAAGATCCAATTTGCCCAGGCAGTTGTTAGTCGCTCGGTGGAACCGGAATCCTCAGGCGACAAAGACAAGCTAAATGATGTTCTTAATCTGTTAAAACGCGAAGACCCTACATTCCTTGTTTCCGTGGACAAAGATACCGGGCAAACTCTTATGAGTGGAATGGGTATGCTTCATCTGGAGATCAAACAGCATAGGATGGAGCGTGATTTTCGCCTAAAAATTCGGGTCGGCAAACCGAGGGTGAGCTACCGGGAAACTATTTCCGAAAAAATTCGGGTTACTGGGGAATGTGAGCGGCTTGCTGGGGGGACCACAATTTTCGCAAAAATGGTTGTTTCTTTCACGCCTTTGGAACTCGAGGATAATGTATCCAGCGAAGTCGCGGAGGTGGAAGAAACGGTTAAAAGCCCAAAATCCAAGGGTAAGGGGAAACAAGCCAAGGCCGTTCCAATTGACCCGCTTGGCATTCGTGTGATTAACAAAGTCCGTCACGATACCGTTCCCGAAAATTTGGTTGAGAGTGCTTTGGATGGCCTGAGATCTTCACTTCAATCGGGGGAAATGGGTTATCCAGTGATGAAGGTCGAAGCAATCCTGGAATCGATTGAGTGGGATCCCGCGAGATCTAATGAAGTGGCAATGCAAGTTGCTGCCGCTGACGCGGTTCGAAAGGCCTTGTCAGGAAATATTGTTCTTCTGGAGCCTGTAATGAAACTGGAGGTAAATGTCCCAGAAGACCACCTTGGATCGGTTACCGCAGATTTGAACGCCCGTCGTGCGGAAATTCAGGATATTTTGGTCCGTGGGAAAGTTAGAGTGGTGGAGGCTGTAGCGCCCATGGCTCGGTTATTTGATTATGCCGACAGGGTCCGAAGCCTAACACAGGGCAGGGCGGCTTCTACAATGGAGCCCAAGGCATACGCGCCGGCACCGCCCGAGGTTTTGAAAAATCTCTTGGACCCATCTTTTTAAAAAAAGTTTTTAACATATCCCCTCCCGCTCAAAGTGCCTATTAATAGTTCAACGAAAAGGAGAATTTTATGATTTCAAGAAGAAGAATGATTTCACGGCTGCTGCAATCGGCTTCAATTGGATTGTGCGTTATTGGTTGTGGTGAAGCTTTTAACCCTCTTGATCCAAATTTCAAAGGTTATGTGATATTGGTGGAAGGAATGTCCTGAATGGGCTGTGGACCCAAAGTGCAGTCTGCACTTATGACCGTGGATTGGATTGAATCGGGCTCGATTGAGTGTGATAGAAATACAATGACTGCCAGGTTTATTGTGAAAGATAAATCCAAGTTCAGTCTCGAGGCACTCAAAAAGATAGTTGCAGAAAAAGCAGGTCCAAAATACCTGGTTTCTAAAACGCTTAAAGAACAAAATATTTGATTTTGTTTTAAAATTAAATTCAATGGAGCCAGCTACGGTTGTAAAAAACCTGGCTGGCTTTTCTGTTGTCCCTTATTTGGCAATCTGAAGGTCCATCGGCCCTGACGATACGATAAATTCTCTTGCACCTTTTGTTGATTTTCCAACAACTTTAAGCGAGGCTTTTCCAGCCTCGGCTTTTCCTCCAATAGTTATGGTCAACGATGATTCCGTACTACCCGCTGGTATCGAAGAGGTGGTCGCAGTGACCTCCTTGGGTAGTCCATCCAGGGAAATGGATATTGGTCCCTCGAATCCTTTATCCCTGGCTACAGTAACTTTAATATTGACCTTTTGGCCGATTTTGGTTGCCTTATCCATAAGCGTAGACTGGACAGTAAAAGGTGGTTTTTCGAGGACTGAAAGAGCGGCTTTGGCATAAAAGTGGCTGGGCATTACGGGTAAACTACCCAAAGCCAATGATACTGGTTTTTCTACCTCAAACCTGTTTTTGGTTGTTCCCTCAACGGCAAAAAGGATCTCTGCAGGGCCAACAGGTTGGTTTGCTGGAGCTTTCAATACCAGATTTCCAACTGGGTCTGTCGGTTTGGCTGGCTTGCCTTTTTCGACAGAAAGACTTCCCTCAAATCCGGCAGGACTCTTGGTAACCACTTTAAATGGCCCATCAAAGTTCTTTTTTTGTACCATGATGGGAATACTTAAATCGCCTGATTGGTTCACACTAAAACGGTCTCCCTGAAGACTTAGTACTATCTCGGGTTCAGGTTGGGAAATAGCCACTCTGTAAGACTCTGTGGGCCCACCCCAAAGGTGAAGATGTTCGACAGAAAGAATAAAATCTCCATCAGACGGAGTCGTAAAGTCGAGAATAGGCGGGGAGGCTGGATTGCCCTTGATAATCTTGCCCCCCTTTGGATCAAGGATTTCCAGATAGATTTCCGTTGGTGAAAATCTTCCGGCGGTTGTTCCATCAAAAATCCATTTTTGGCCTTTTTTTGAGGAAAATTTGTAATAATCCCTTTCACCCCGTTTGGCAAATTTTCCATTGACCCCACACGGAAGTGTCAAGGCAATTGCATTTGCGGGACTGTTATTATCTACCGATTCAACATATTCCCTCAGATTGCTTACTGTAAGTTCAACAGGCATTCCCAAATCTCCCCCTAAGGAGAACCTGGGGGTGATTGCAAGTACACTGCCTGGAAACGCTTTGGTGGCATTAACCTGCACCGGGGTGGTTCCGTCAGTTGAGGGCCCCACAAAGGAAATGGATCCCTCTTTGCCTGCTTGAATGGCCAAGGGAAAAGGGGTGGTTGCCATAGGAAAGTTGCCAACCCTTAATCGAAAAATGAAATCAGGTCCTCCCCGCCAGCTAACATCCCGCACCGAAACAAAATGAACACCACTATCGCGGAATACATACCTGACCCTGGCGTCGGTCAATAACCCAGGCGAGTCGTTGCTGTATCCACCTTGGACCTCGCGGCCTTTCCCGTCATAAATTACAATTTGGGGGTCCAGCGAACTACCAAGTCTGTGGCCCAGGATTTCCAAAGAAATAGATTGTCCTTTTTTTACATCTAATTTGTACCATTTTGCGATTTCGGCGTCCATTTTTCCGTTGATCACGGATGGAGCCTTGATTTCCATGGCCATTGCACGCGAGGTGTTATTTCCGGAATCATTCACCTCCGGCAAGGAATCAAGAGCGATTATCCTCGGGTTCGAAATTCCTCTGGAAGTGTTAACCCTGATGGTTTGAAAGCCGGGAGTCAAATTGGGAGCGGGTTCAATCAAAACTTTCAGTTCTGTTGCCTCGGTTTTTTTTTCTGATTTTAAGGTGAATTTTGCTGGGAAAGTTGCCAATATTCCATTGGCTTCCTGAAGATTGGTTCCCCTAATCACGATTTCGGTTGGTCGTCCCAGGCTTATTCCAGCCGGAAAAATGGGCTGTATTTCGGGGTTTTGTGCAAAAGCAAAACTTGCTGCAGCTGAAAGAAAAGCTATAGAAATAATCTCTTTGCGCAGCATGATAAGCTCTCGGAGTCTATGAGTCATAATGTGACAGTAGGTGATCTGTAAGTCCAATTACCCAAAATAGCCCTTGATGTTTCGTCAAAGGCTACTCGATGAAAACCCTAAAAGGGCCAAATCTCTCTTGATTTACTTGTTGCCTTCTTCTAGTCTTTTTTCGATTGACTTGAAGTCGAAATTTTTTGGCAAATCAAAATCCTGGTTCTTTTTAAGATCTTCCATGCTTGGGCGAGGTGAAAGGATACCACCTTCAGGAATCGGTTCCTTGCAAAGCCAAACAAGAGCATTTAAAACCAATTTGCGATTGGAATCCACACCCCAATTCCAGTGAAAATGTCCCCCGGTGTAGCCGAAGCCTCGGCCTCCATCCTGCCGTTCTTTAACCCAAGCCAGGGATTGGGATTCACCTTTTGCAATGGCTTCGCGCACAGCCGGGTTTCCGCTGTGGGGACCATCCGGCCTGCTGAGGGTTTCCTTTGGGGGGAGGGCGCCAAGAATGCTGGTAACACCGTCCATTTTCTCGCGAAAACGCATGTGGTAATACCATTCGTCGTATGTTCTGACATCGCCGACTCCCTTGGTGACCGGGTGGTTTTTTGCCAGTTCTGATCGGACGAGCATCCAGGTAGGATTAACCGACCAATCCGTTTCGAAATACCCACCTGTCCAGTCCAGAAATTTTTCTGCCCCCGGGCCTTTTGGTACTTCAACCCCGTAGTGCATCATTCCAATTCCCACACCTTTGCTTGCCAATTCGTCAATTTCTTTGAGATGTGGCAGGAAAGGGTGCCCCCCGCCTCCATCGGAGTAGATTACCACAGCACTTGCACCTGAAAATACCGATGAATCCTTCGGCCACCCATCAAGGACAACAACTGTTTCAATTTGAGGGCAGGACTTTTCCAAGCAATCCTTTAGCAGAAGGCAACCGGCCTTAAAAGCATGTTGGCCATAAGCGTGGCTTTTGCGCCCAGCGATCAGGACCAATTTTTTCTTTCCGCTTTCATCTGCGCTGGCACCTGGGGTTACCAATCCAAAAAAAGCGGCAATTCCTAAAGCCAACCAACCAAGCCTGAGTCGTTTTTTCATAATGGCAAGCTCCAGTTTTCCGGTGTCTGTGGTGGGATTGGGCGACACCCGGAAAGATTTTAACTAACCATAAGAATATCCAATCCTCCGCCGACGGCCAAGCAAACAAGGCAAGAATGGCGGTGCCAAAATTTAAGGAATGGTTGTCATGCTTCATTCGAATTCCCTGGCGCGCTTAGGTTTTGCATTGGTTTGTGTTGGATTGTTTTGGAATTCGGCTGGTTATTGCGCTGACATAAGAATGCCTGCCAACCCTTCTGTGTCACCGGATGGGGCGAGAGTGGCTTTTGATTGGAATGGAGACATATGGGTTGTTTCGACCCTTGGTGGTAAAGCTACCAGGCTGACGGCACACAGTGCCAAGGATCGTGAACCCAAATTTTCACCGGATGGCAAATGGATCGCGTTTGTTAGCGATAGAGAGGGGGCAACCAATCAGGTCTTTACCATGGAGGCAATTGGCGGACCGGCCAGGCAATTAACCCATCACACCTCGGGATTTAATTTGCAAGGATGGAGTACCGACGGAAAATCATTGCTGGTGTCTAGTCAAAGGGATCATGCGTGGCGTCATGCAGAGCGATTTTTTCTGATTCCAATTTTTGGCGGGCCTTCGGAAACCCTGATTTTTGACGACTATGGGCAGCAGGGGAGTTTATCCGGCAAAGGCCAACTGCTTTACTGCAGGGAGGGAACCCAGTGGTGGCGTAAAGGTTACCACGGATCCCAGGCAAGCCAAATTTGGTTAAGGGATGTCGACGGGACACAAAAAAGGTTGCTGGATCCACCACCCATGGTTGCGGGTGCAAAATCAACGCATTTTCAGGAAAGGGGCGCGCTTTTTCCCCAATGGATTGGTTCAACACAGGCCTATGTTTACATCGGCGCACAAGACGGATCCTTTAACCTTTGGGAGCAGGATTTATCAAGCGGAGCCAATTTTAAAATCACGGATTTCAAGGATGATCTTGTACTTTATCCATCTGTAAGTTTCGATGGATCCACAATTGTTTTTCGCCGCCAATTCGATTTTTATGTCATCAAAAGACAAGGGGTTGGAAAGTATTCTGAGCCCTCCGCTCTCAAGATTGAAATTATTCAGGATCAGGAACCTGCAAAAATCGAGAAAAAGAATCTAACTTCGGCGACTGCGGTGGATTTTAGTGACGATGGTTTGGAAATGGTTTTTGTTTCCGGCGGTGACCTTTGGGTTATGGATACCGAGCTTAAAGAACCCGTGGCAATAATTCAAACTCCTTCTGAAGAACGCGAGCCGATCTTTTCAAATGACGGTGAATCGATTCTTTTCATTGGGGACAAGGATGGTCGAACCGATATTTTCCAAGCCAAACGGGGCAACCCAAAAGAATTCTGGTGGAGACAAAATGCTTTTGAAATACAACCGGTTACAAATGATGGTCTTGAAAAATCGAATATTTCATTTAGTCCCGATGGTTCCCAATTTGCCTTTATAAAGGGGAGGGGTAGCCTGGTTGTGGGAAAGTGGGATCCGAAAACGGGTTTTGATTCAGAAAAAACCATTGTTCAATCCTTTAGCAAATTGGATTACGATTGGTCTCCTGACGGGAAATGGTTGGTATATGCCAAGGAGGATGAGACCTTTAACCGTGATATTTTTGTAGTTCCGTTAGATGGATCCCGTGCTCCTTTCAATATTTCCCGTCATCCAAGAAATGATTTTAATCCGGTTTGGTCCCCTGATGGTAAAATGATTGCATTTCTTGGCCAGCGGGATAAGGAAGAGGTTGAAATCAAATATGTCTTCCTGTCAGCAGAGGATAATGACAGGAACTCCCGGCAGCGCCAGGTTGATAAGGCGCTAGAAAAAATGAAATCCAGAAAGGCTTCGGGAATCAACAAAAACCCAGCTCCTTCCACCAGTCCAGCTCAGAGCAATTCTTCTTCATCCGGGCAAGGAGGGCCGGGTTCCAGGACTCCCGTTACAAGTTCCAAGGTCCAGGTCAGGATCGACTTTGATGGCTTGGAGCAGAGAGTCAAAGTTGTTCCAAACACCGAGGTTCGCGAATCACAACTTTTTTGGTCCCCGGATTCCAGGAAATTGGGTTTTGTGGCGGGGGGTGTTTTTACTGTCGAATTCCCGGATGAACTAAAGCCAAAACAGATTCAATCCGGGATTGGAACCAATCCCCGTTGGCTGAAATCCGGCTCGGTGGTTTGGCTTTCTGGTGGAATTCCCGGAGCGTTTTCCCCCGGAGCGGGTTCTGTGACTTCCAATCCGGTGTCGCCTGCAAGCGGAACCGGAAGGGGAACCAGAGTCCCGGCTTCACCCGGGGCTGCGACATCAACCACAGGGGATTCATCGGGGACACTCTATCGCTTTAACGCTTTGCAAACAGTAAACAACCCTGGAAAACAATCGGAAGTTTTCGATCAATGCTGGCGAATCATGCGAGATAATTGGTATGATGAAAGACTAAATAATCGCGACTGGGTTGGAATAAGGTCCAAATATTTACCACTTGCCGCTTCTGCCCCGGATATGGATGGTGTCGCGCAAGTTGTGAATATGATGTTGGGCGAACTTAATGGGTCGCATCTTGCATTTTCGATAACAGGAGGTGGGGCCCCACCCCGCCGTGGAACTCAGCCTACAGATGATTCAGGTTCATCCACATGGAGGGTTTCCACTCCCCATTTTGGACTAAGGTTCGATTTGGGTTATGAGGGACCGGGATTTCTTGTCCGTGATGTGATTCCGGGTTCGCCAGCGGCAATGGCTTCAACTCGAATTCTGCCAGGTGAAATTGTCATTTCTATCGACGGAAAAGCTTTGTCGCGAGGAATGGATTTCGCGTCAGTCTTCAACGGGCCTTCGTCTCGAGACATGTCCTTGTTGGTAAAAAACAGGGATGGCAAAGACCGAAATGTCGTTTTGCGTCCGATAAGTTTTGCAGCTGCTCGAAGCCTTCTTTACGACAAGTGGCTTTTGGACAATGAAGCGACAGTCCACAGGCTAAGCCAGGGAATGCTTGGATATCTCCACATTAGCGCCATGGACATGCCAAGTTTTCACAAGTTTGAGGAAAAGTTGGCGGCTGCGGGTTTGGATAAGGATGGATTAATTATTGATGTTCGTGAAAATGGTGGCGGGAGCACCGCGGACCTTTTACTAACAAGTCTGACACAACCAGGCCATTCCATCACGGTACCGAGGGGCGGACAACCTGGATATCCTCACGATCGACTAATATTTCCCCGTTGGGATAAGCCGATTACTGTGCTTTGCAATCAAAACAGCTTTTCGAATGCCGAGATATTCAGCCACGCAATAAAACACCTTAAAAGAGGGAAAATTGTGGGTGTGCCAACCGCCGGTGGTGTAATTAGCACTGGGGGAACGGCCATTATGGATGTGGGATTCCTCAGGCTTCCATTCCGTGGGTGGTATCTGCCAGATAGTGGTCAGGACCTCGAGCTCAACGGTGCGGTTCCGGATTACATCGTTTGGCCCCAACCAGGGGATTTGCCTTCGGGCAAGGATGTTCAAATCGAAAAAGCAGTGGAAGTTTTACGCAAGGATGTGGAGAAATATTTGGCCAAACCCAAGCCCAAATTGATCAAA
>CAWUOD010000021.1:0-14477 GCA_963923115.1 uncultured Singulisphaera sp. | reverse complement strand
TGTATAAGAGACAGACCTGTTTCGGCTTCTGGAATGGGTTACAGCCGACCGGGCCGACCTGAAATTGAACTCCGCAGGATTTACTTCACAAGGCGTTATTACAAAAGGAACCCTGAAGACTCCCCTGGGAATTCTCTCCTATGAGATGCTTTGGTGTCTTTCCCTTGACGGGGGGGTGGTCACATCCAAATTGTCAAACCTGAAATTGGGGCAGTCAATGCCGATTCCATTTCTGAAAACGGTTGTTATGGAACAGGTTCACTCTCTTTTGAAAGGCCTTCCAGGCATAGAAAGTAAAGGCGACAGTATTCGAATCACGGGAAAACACTTGCTGGAGGCCCAGGGGGCCAATTTAGCGAAAGAAATATCAAGTCTTGACTTGTCAATGGGCGAGTTACGGGCAGGTTTTGAATAAATCCTGCCCTGCGGATTGTCAGGGTATATCCTGTTTAATTGCCGGGGTGGTCCCAACCAACAGTGGCTACAGGAGGTTTCGGCGCAACCAGCCCAGGCATGGGGGCTACCTCTTTTTGGACATGGGCGGGCGCTTGAACGGTTGCAGGCTTTTCATCTTTTTGCCGATCAAACCAATGGGGAGCCGAAGGGGTTGAAAGCATTTTTGACTGGATTGTGGTGAAGGCCGTTTTGACCTCTTCCATGTGTCCATTGATGTCCTTGTAACTTCCAAATCCGGATAGCCCAAGGAGAGAATAGCAAAAAATATTTGATGGCCATGATGGGCCAATAAATTTTACGGCGGTACCCGAAAATTGATTTACGCTGATCGCCATCCCGTCAAGATTTATGGAATAGATCTCGTCGAGTACCAGATGGCCAAAGAATCCGATCATCGCCACCAGGGAAAATACGATCCGATTAACCATCATTTCGCTTTGGGCAGTTGAATGTTTGGTGGCAAGAAAAACAAGGAGTCCCAAAATAAGCATTGCTGGAATGCTATGAAACATTCCTCGGTGAACAGTAAAGTGTTTGAATATGTTGCATAATCCGTATTTGACAAAAAAGAAAAGTAAAAGAATCATTGCCAGCTGCTGATCCGCAGTGAGCCCAAACTCCTCTCTTATTCGAGGAGCGAGTAGGATTGGTGCCACAATCGAGGCCAGGCCGAAAAGTTCACGAACCGGAATCCCCGATGCGCTATCCAGGTCTGGAGTAAGGCCACCTACAATTGTTAGGGCAACAACTATTAGCGTCGCACCCCAATCAAACTGAAGCCAAAGGCTTGCAATTGCTCCCGTTCCTACTGCCAAAACCGCTGAAAATCGAAAATGCCCAGTATAACTTGCCATTAGTTTGTCTCCACCGCAGAAAACGCCCCTGATTTTTTCCGAATACCAAAGTAGGCGATGAAAAAGCCATGGGAAAATGGCTAACCCAAATGGGTTTTTTCAAAAAATACCGTTTTCGAAGCCACATAAGGCTAAACTTGCCCGTTGTTTAAAGATTTGTCTTAAAAGGCAAAAAATCATGGTTTGGGAATCGATCTTCACGGTCTTTGCGTCACATAGTTGTCAGAATGGGTTTCTTTAAAAAATGGGAAAGATGGGTTGTTTTTGGCGATTTAAGGGGAACGGGTAGAAAAGCTTGGTGAAGTCTTGTTCAAAAAAATGACTTGAGCTCTGAGAATCGCCGAATTGGCATAAGGAACTCCCTTCCGGGGCAGGTGAGATTTGACTCCCATGTTCCGGGCATTGAGCGAAAGGGTCCAAGAATCATGAGTATGAATAAGCGTGGTTTTCTGAGCAAATTGGTTGATTCCTTGATGGGAGTTGCCACACCAGTCCGGAAATCAGGCCGACCTACAGCTCGGCTTGGCCTGGAGTCCCTCGAGAAACGGGAAAATCCGGCTTTCAACATTGCCATTGGTGGTGGAGTATTGGCCGGGATCACGGCAACGCAGGCAAACGGCATAGTTACTCTGACCGCGAATTCGAATGATGCTACGATTCCGGTAACTACCATTCAGGGGTACCTTTCGAATGTCGCGATTAGCCAGGTTCTGATTCAAAATGCGGATCCAGCGGCCCCGGCGGGTACCCAAGCGGGAGATATTATCTGGTCAGGCGGCACCCTCAATTGTCTTGGATTTGGCAACAGCAAAATTTTGACCCTCCAGCACAGCACCAGCACAAACGGTGGGGTCCTAAACATTGATCCAAATTCGGTTTCAGGAAATGCCCTTAATGGGGTCAATCTTCAGCTTGTTGGTGATCCCACAGATAACATTATTCCCCCTTCTATCACGCGTATGACCATTGGTCAGTTGGATAATGGGATATCTAGTTTTAGTGTTACGGCTTATCACCAAATAGAGGTAAACCAAATTACATCAAACGGGGCAATTGCCATTTCGGTGCAAGGTGGGCCGATAAATCTGATTGATGGTTTAATTGCGGGGGTTAGTCCTAATATTGCAACAGCCAATGCGGGAATCACGATTTCGGGCAATGTAAACTTGGGGCTCCTAAATAACTCAACTTACCAAATGCAAGCATCTGGTGGGGTAACTGTTACGGGGGGAATTCAATCTTCCAGTAATGCCAACCTTTTCCTGCAATCCAACACGGCGGTAAATATCAATGCGCCGCTTGGAGACCTGACGGGACTGGCTCCTTTAGGCCAGATTATTTTGTCAGGCCCGGGCCCAATCAGCCTTAATAACAAAATAACGGCTGACTCGATAATTGTGGATTCCAACAACCCGGATTTTGATTTGAATATGGTTGGTGGAGCAAATATTTTTAATCCAATTACCACAACCACCTTTGATAATTATGGGACATTAACAATTGGGGGAAGTCCCACCGATTACTACCTCTTTGCCGGGGGCTTTTCCGCTCCCACCACAGGTTCGGACATCACCCTCAGTGGAACGATCGGGTCAAGTGGCACGGCTGTCAGTATCGGTAATTTGATCCTGGCCACAAACGGTGGCGTGGATACCACCAATAAGGGGATCTCGCCCAATGGGGGCTCCATTTCTTTGGGCCAAAATAACGGGTCAATAACTGGAGGGAGCCTTGTCAGTCTGTCCCTTAATGCTGGAACCGCTGGAACAACCACTGTTGTGCCTGCCGTCTCGGATTTCGATCAAATCATTGTTGTCAATTCCGCGACCACCAATTTCCAAGGCAATGTAAATTGCAATCTTAACATCAAACAACCTGCGGGATCAATCAACATCAAGGGGACGGCGACTTTGGGCCAAATCCTCTCAACCAAAACGACAAATGCAATTGTCAATGTCCTGGGAAATGGAACCATTGCAGGGCCAATCTCCGGGTCCGTTGACATTAATAAGGGTGGGCCAGGGAGCACGGGGAACTCCGTCCTGACAATTGCAAGTGGCCAAACAAGTCCCAACTACACCGGATCATTTTCCGTGAGCAATGGGACCTTGGCAATCAATCAGGCCTTTTCCTCGACACCTGTTGTAATCAATGGCGGGGTGTTTGCCGGGACGGGCGTTGTGGGGGCTGTTTCGACAGCTACCAACGCGGCCAAAGTGATCAACCCAGGCGCTCCCCCCAAAGCAGTCGGGGCCCTCAATGTAACTACGGTTAATCTTGGAGCTTCAACAACTGCCCAGTTTGATTTGGCAACTCCGGGACAGTTGAAAAATGACAGGATTGTTGCAAGTTCTGGCGTAACCCTTTCCGGTGCGTCTCTTCAGGTCAACCTGGCTAACCAGTTTTTTCCCCTAAACGGTTCAAAATATACGATTATTTCGAACAACAGTTCAAACCCTGTAAATGGGACCTTTTTCGGTTTGCCGGAGGGGGGAACCTTAGCGTCAGGTGGAGCTACTTTCGCCATTACTTATGCTGGGGGTGATGGAAATGATGTGGTTTTGACCACGATCAATACAGGTACTGGCAATCAGGCTTATGTGAACTATCTTTATTCCACAATCCTGAACCGTGCTGCCGACGCGAGTGGACAATCGACGTTCACATCAATGCTTAATTCAGGTGCTTCAAGGCAATCGGTGGTAACTGCTATTTGGAATTCCGCTGAACACCGGGTTCAGCAAGTTCAATCCTGGTATGCCAAATTCCTGGGTAGGCCAGCCGATTACACCGGTTTGAATTACTATGTCAACCAACTTTTGGCTGGGGCCACCCAGGAAAGTGTGATGACCCAGATTTTGACAAGTGGGGAATACCAGACCAAGAATCCCCCGGTAACTGCCTATATCAATTCCTTGTTCAAAAACCTGTTAAACCGGGCACCAACCGCTCAGGAATTGTCCTCCTGGTCCAATGTGATGTATTCTGGAACTCCCCGTGCAAATGTAGTCAATTCGTTCCTCTACAGCAATGAATATCTTGCTAGGACGACTGAAGGATTTTACGCAACCTATCTTGGAAGGTTGGCAGGTAGTTCAGGGGTGACCTATTGGGTGGGCTACGCCCAAAAGACCGGTTCACAAGCCAACGCAGCGATTGGAATCCTGTCCAGCGAGGAAGCATTCCAAAGGGCCACCTCCATCTAACTTATCTTGAATTGAACGACTTAAATCCCGTGGAAAGAGGTGGTTTTCTGCCTGCTTCCACGGGATTTGTTTGTTTGAAGGATCGCGATCTGGATTTTTCGGGAATGGGTCTAGCCAATTCAAGTTTTGGGAAGAAATAGCCTAATGCGAATCATGTCATCCGTGATCCGTCCCTGTTTTCTTCCAATGGTTACCTGGAATTTTCTTAAAATAATTTCGATGGTGCTTTGGGCGTATATATCCGCCTGGAGGGGCTTTTATGTTTTGGCGAATGCAATCAGGAGCAGTTTGTGCAACTTCCCGGTGATCCATCTGGAAACGGGCATTGGGCTCGGCGGCATTTGTTGGGACTTGAGGATCTTTCCCCATGGGAAATCCACACGATTCTAAACGAAGCGGAAAGAATGCTTCCCAACAGCCGTCCCGGGGCTCCGAAACTTCAGACACTCTCTGGCCGAATGGTTGTAAATCTTTTTTACGAGGCTTCAACGAGAACAAGGGTGAGTTTTGCCCAGGCTGCCCGAAGGTTGGGAGCCGATGTGACCGATTTTTCCTCGTCGGGTTCGAGTGCTTCCAAAGGGGAGTCTTTTATTGATACTGCCCGAAATATTGAGGCTTTGGGGATGGATTTTGCGGTGGTTCGTCACAGTGTTCCCGGCACGCCCCACCTTCTTTCGAATCACATTAATTCTGCGATTGTTAATGCGGGCGATGGCGCACATGAACATCCGACCCAGGCACTTTTGGATATGTTGACCATCCGCCAAAAATTGGGGCGTTTGAATGGCCTAACAGTGGGATTGGTTGGAGATATAGCCCATAGTCGGGTGGCCCGTTCCAACATTTATGGACTCAAAAAACTTGGTGCCAGGGTGATTGTTTGTGGACCTCCAACTCTCATTCCGGCCGAAGTTTCGGATATGGGAATCGAGGTGAGCTATTCCCTTGACTCCATTCTTCATGAACTTGATGTGGTCAATGTCCTTCGGATTCAATTCGAACGCCAAAGAAGTGGTCTTTTCCCATCGATTCGTGAATACTACAGACTGTTTGGTGTTACAGCGGAGCGAATGGCTAAAGCCAAGCCAAACCTTCTCCTTTTGGCACCGGGTCCCATAAACAGGGGCGTGGAAATAACTCCCGAAGTGGCGGATGGTCCAAACTCGGCAATTATTGATCAAGTTGCCAATGGTTTGGGGATCCGGATGGCGGTTCTGTCGTTGTTAGCCCAGGCACAAATAAACGCCAATTTGGGGAAATCCTGATCATGGCTTATGTGTTACCGGATGAAGCGGTTGGGCCTCTTGTTCTTACACTTGATTTTGGAACAAGCTCAATTCGGGCGCTTGTCTACGATTCCAAAGCAAGGCTTCTGCATCCCGATCGGGTTCAAGGAAAGGAAATCGTAGTTCTGAAAACGGGCCAGGGTGGAGAAGCCACTTTTGACCCATTGCGCCTAATTGAGGCAGCCGGGCTCGTCGTTGATCATGCATTGGAAAGCCTGGGTTCTCTTGCCTCCCAGGTAAAAGCTGTGGCCTGCGATTCTTTTGCAAGCAGTATGGTGGTTTTGGATGGACGCTCCCAGCCGATTAGCGAGGTTTTCACCTATGCCGACAACAGATCTGCCGCCCAGGCCGCGCTCCTCAGAGACAAGCTAGATCCGGCAAAAGAGCATGACAGAACAGGTTGCATGATCCACAGCAGTTATTGGCCTGCCCGGTTTGATTGGATCAAGGAAAACTTTCCCGGAATTTGGGGTAAAGCTCGGACATTTTGCTCGTGGACGGATTGGTTGTTCTCGCAGTGGTTTGGGACATTAAAGACTAGTCTATCACTTGCTTCCTGGACTGGTATGTTGGACAGAAGGAGTCTGACTTGGGATCCTGTCGGAATAGCCCGTGTTGGTTTGGAGACCAACAGATTTGCCCCTTTGGGCGATTTCTGCGATGCGCTTTGTGGTTTATCACCAAAGTGGGCCCGTAGGTGGCCTGCGCTTGCCGACATACCCTGGTTTTTGCCCATTGCCGACGGTGCGGCGGCAAATGTAGGCAGCGGTGCCCATAGTCCTGGTCGAGTGGCTCTTACTATCGGAACCACAGCGGCAATTCGGGCAGTACTTGAAAAAGAACCCGAATGTTTGCCAAAAGGATTATGGAACTATCGTATCGATCGGAGGCGCCCCCTTGTTGGTGGAGCGACAACGGAAGGCGGGAATATTTTTGCCTGGATGCGCCACAATCTTCCCGAAATATCCCATTTGGAGGACCGGCTGGCGGTCCGGGAGGTCGGATCCCATGGCCTTACAATACTCCCTTTTTGGGCTGGAGAACGATCCCCTAATTGGAATGATCAAGCTAGAGGAGTTATAGCCGGGGTTTCACTTGACACATCCCCTGTTGACTTGGTCCAGGCATCCCTGGAATCTGTTGCCTGCCGATTAGCCCTTATTTTGGGAGCACTTGAAAATTTGCTTGCAAACGAGGGCAGGGAAATCGTTGCCGGCGGAGGTTTCCTTTCCAGTCCTTTTTGGGTTTCGCGCATTGCGGATGCTTTTGCCCGCCCTGTCAAGCCTTGCCGTGAAATCGAAACAACCAGCCGGGGGGTTGCAATTCTTGCTCTTGAAGCCATGGGAATATTTGGCGAGACAGTTTCTTTGCCAGACCCTGATTATGATTCGATCGTTGTTCCTGATGTGGACCGTTCAAATGCTTTTTCCAAAATGATGAGGGAGCAACAGGACTTATACCAAAGAATATATGGGACACCGTAGGCTCCATTCCTATTAACACCTTGGCGAGGCGACAATGGGACCTTGGGTTTATCCTTTAATGGCCACAATTTGGTTCGGCCTCGGTTTGGTTTTGTTGATCGGAACCAATCCGGATGGTTTGCCTATTTTGACTCTCCCCTTTGGTAAACCTCCTGTTAATGCAGGATGGTTTGTGTTACTTTTGGCCCTTTGGAATGCCTTTCGGTGGTTTCAGTTCATAAACCAAAAGAACCGGCTTCGCGATTGACCCCCACGCCATACATTGCTAACGACCAAATGGTCCGAGGTTATTTTGTTTTGCCTTCTCCCACTCCTTTCGGCATTAACTATAGTTCCTGAGCAAATTTCCCTGGGGGATCAGGCCCGGGTGGTTTGGGTTGGTTCAACCTGGGTTGAACGGGAGCAGAATTCCTCCCATTGGGAATCCTCCGTTCATTCCCTTTTTCCTGGCAAGAAAATTGTTTGGCGAAATTTGGGATGGTCTGGGGACAATGTTTCAGGAGAATCACGGGCAGGTTTCGGTTCTGTTGAGGATGGTTATAAGGAGCTCATCAAACAGGTAAAGGACGCAAAGCCGAATCTGATTTTGGTGAGCTACGGATTCAATGAAGCATTTGAGGGTTTGAAAGGCTTGGAGAATTTTCGGGCCAAATATACCAGGCTTCTGGCTGACCTAAAGCCATTGGCTGGCAAAATTTATCTGACCGGCCTCCAACCGGTTGTTTCCCATCCTCCGGAACTCGTTAATACCGACAGTCTGGAGTCGAACCAGAAAATTTATTCCCAAGCAATTGAGGAAATCGCGAAATCTGCCGGGGTTGGATTTTTATCCACCAAGTCACTTGTATTGGCAAAGCCAATGCTGACTTCAAATGGGATACACCTAACGCCAGAAGGTTACGGTGCTTTGACATCCGGCTGGGTTAAAATGCTGGGTTTCGACACAAATGGATTCACGGTTCAACTTTCAGCGACTTCGCAAAAAGCCCAAGGGGCCTTATTGGAATCAAAAAAAGTTGGTGATGGAGGAGCAATGTCTTTCGCACTCCGAGCGAATAAACTGCCAATCGGCAACATTCCCCAGGGCGAATTGAAAGTAACAGATTTGGCCCCGGGAATATGGGAGCTCAAGGAAGGGAAAACCCTGATCGCAACGGGTACTCCTGAAAAATGGGCCCAAGGCATTCCAATCGTGTTGCCAGGTGACGCTATCCAAAGGGAAGCATTGCGACGGGAAGTAGTTGGAAAAAACCAGCAGTTTTTTTATCGATGGAGGCCCCAAAATGAAACTTATCTTTTTGGGTTCAGAAAGCACGAACAGGGTAATAATTCCCGTGAAATTCCGCAATTTGACCCCTTGATCGAGGAATCAGAGAAGCGAATTTTCGAGCTTTGCCAACCACAATCCCGTTTCTTGTCACTTACCCGGAAAGATTAAGAAGTTCTGGGATCGGACACTTTTTAACATTTATATATTCTGGAGAAATTAATCATGATTGGAAAATACTTTGTTCGGTGCTTGGTTTCAGGATTTCTTGTTTCCGGGTTCGGAATGGGCCCGTTGTGGGCACAGCGAAATGCACCCTTGGTGGTTGAGACTGATCCCGAAAAGGAACGAGCTACATTTCAACTGGCTCCGGGCTTCCAGGCCAACCTGTTTGCTGCCGACCCAATCCTGGCAAAACCCATCCAAATGGCGTGGGATAGCAAGGGGCGTTTATGGGTCGCCTGTTCCGAGACTTATCCACAGATCAAGCCCGGCCAAAAAGCAAATGATAAAATATTGGTGATTGAGGACACCGATGGAGATGGCAAGGCCGACAAGACCACCGTTTTTGCCGAAGGACTGCTAATTCCAACCGGGGTGGAGCCCGATGGAAATGGTGTTTATGTAGCCGATAGCACGGAATTGGTTTATCTCCAGGACACCAATGGTGACGGCAAAGCGGATAAGCGAACTGTGGTATTGTCAGGATTTGGCACGGAAGATACCCACCACCTGCTTCACACTATTCGCTTTGGTCCGGATTGTCGTCTTTATTTTAATCAATCCATTTATATTCACAGTCATCTTGAAACTCCCCATGGCACTAAGCGATTGGGCGGTGGTGGTACCTGGGCGATGAGGACCAAAACCCTGGAGCTTGACATTCTGATGAGGGGGCTTGTTAATCCCTGGGGGCTTTCCTGGGATGAGAATGGGCAGGTTTTTGAAACGGATGGAGCAGGTGGCGAAGGAATTAATTACATTTTTCAGGGAGGCTGGTATTTCACCGCAGTGGGAGCCAGAAGGACTTTTCCAGGACTGAACCCAGGGTCCCCCAAATATTGCGGACTGGAAAAAATCACTGGAAATCACTTGCCTGAAGGCTGGAATGGGGCTCTCATCACAAACGATTTTCGTGGTCATAGAGTTTGTGGCTTCCGTTTGTCGGAGGATGGCGCAGGTTACCAGGCCAAGGAATCGGTGGAATTGATTCGGAGCAACCATCCGGCTTTTCGTCCGATTGATGTAAGGCAGGGGCCCGACGGCGCAATTTATTTGGCGGACTGGTTCAACCCTATTATCCAACATGGCGAAGTTGATTTTAGAGATCCGCGTAGGGATAAGACCCACGGGCGAATTTGGCGTGTAAGTCCGGTTGGGAAGCCACCATTGCCTCGTCCAGACCTTATGAAAATGTCTGATTCCCAATTGGTTCGGGCCCTTGATTCGGACCTGGAATGGACCCGCCATCATGCCCGAATGGTAATGAGGGACCGGGAGTCCACTGGACTCCTTCGTGAACTTTCGTCATTGCAAAACGGGGCCTCGGACCCGCTGCTTATGCAAATTCAGTGGGCCCGTTTGGCTCTTGACGACCACTCCACGGATTTATTTGCCAAGCTTTTGGCATCCCCAATTCCTTCCGTTCGTGCTGGAGCATTGAGGGCTTTATCCTGGACCAAAGTGGAAGAGTCAAAGCGTGCGGAAATCCTTTTTGCTGCCAGGAATGATTCGAGTCCAAAAGTGAGACTGGAGCTAATCCGTGGTTTGGGATCCATCCCAACACTCGAATCACTTAAATTGGCATTATCTTTCTTGGGTGGGGGGCTGGATCGATTTGAGGAATATGCCCTTTGGCTAACCATCAATGATTTGAAGGATCTTTGGGGCCCCATCACAAACAAGGGCGATCTTTCCAAGTGGGATAGCAAGGGATTGGTTTATGCGGTAAAAGCAACCAATGATCCGGGCTTGGCTGCGGCGGTTCGTGGACTTGCCGAAAAATCCCCTGACGGGAAAAATGCTTTTGCCATTCTTGAGGCACTCGCCGAGGTTGGCGAGCCCCAGGATGTTGCAATTGTTTGGAAGAGATTGGGGCTCTTCTCGAAAAATCCGGAATTGGCAAACCGCCTAATGGCCGTTTTGAATGCAACGGCACCAAGGGTTGTGGGAAAAATTGGGGCTTTGGAAACTGAACAACTGATTCCTTTTCTAAACGATCCCGCAACACGCAATTCCGCAATTTCTTTGGTAGGTGCTTATAGAATTGAAGGTCTGCGAAAATCGCTTGTTGAATTTGCCAGGGATAGCAAACAGACGCAGGCAACCAGATCCTCGGCAATGGACGGTCTGGTTCGATTGGGTGGGGCGGCAACGATCGAGTTCCTTTCGGAATTGGCTCAGAAATCCTCTGATCCTTTGTCAAAAACGGCCCTCTATGCCTCGGCAAACCTGGCGCCCGTCAAAGCCGCACCGATTATTTTGGATCTTTTAGCGAAAAATCCCGAACCATCCGATTATGCTCGTGTGGCGCAAATTTATGGTGGCAAAAAGGGTAACGCCGAAATCCTTTCGGCTGCTTTGGAAAAAGCAACCCTGTCCAAAGATGGAGCCAGGCTTTTTGTAAGGGAGTTGTCCAATATTCCTGGAACGGAAAAGCTAAGAGATTCCGTCAAAAAGTCGGCCAAACTCGACCCCGCAGGCCGGGGTGCTGCTCCCGAAGAAATTCAAAGGATTGTTGGGCTTTCGAAGTCAACCGGTGATCCCGCGAGAGGTGAGGCCATTTTTCGAAGAGCAAACCTCCAGTGCCTTAAATGTCATGCAATTGGAAGCGCCGGGGGCCTGGTTGGGCCGGAATTGGGCTCTATTGGGGGAAGTGCCCAACCTGACTACATTCTTGAGTCATTTTTGCTGCCAAACAAGGCGGTAAAGGAAAACTATAACACCACCGTTGCCACGACGAAGGATGGCAAAATTGTGGCCGGTATTAAAGTTCGCCTGGATGATAGAGAACTGGTATTGCGAAATGCGGAAAATCAGTTGATCACTATTGCAAGATCAGAAATAGAAGAAATAGGCCAGGGGCAATCCTTAATGCCAGCAGGACTTGTTGAGGAATTGACCGATAGCGAATTGGCTGACCTTGTCCGCTTCCTGTCCGATTTGGGCAAAGATCCGAAATGGAGCCTTCCTAGGCAAAACTGGGTTCGGAGCTTCCGTTCGCTAACTCAAACACCGCTAGCGGGTGAAATGATGTCGCATAGTGGTCCGGTAGCATTTTCACGAAAACCTGATGAAACTGGTTTAACCTGGACATCGGTTATTCCACGGGTATCAGGTGCTATTCCCCTAAGCGAAATTAAACCCATTTATGGCTTTAGGAATGCATTCAAAATTCTCAGGGCTGAATTTGAAGTAAGCGTAGCCGGTCAGTTCCAATTGACGATTGAAAATCCAGGAGAGATTCAGGCGTGGATTGGAGGAGAAAAATTAGCTCTTGATGGGAACCCTATTGCGCTTGGGAAGGGGAAGTTAACCCTTATTCTGGCCGAAACAGGTGAGCGGCAGTCCATGCCAAAGATCATGGTCGCCGAGGTTCCAGGAAATCCTGGCAGGATTCGATCAATAACCCCATGAGTGGACTTCCTGAACTACCATTGGGTTTTGCATCGCGGCTTGAAAAAGGATTAATTGATCGGAGGGCCAGTTGTTTATTCAGGTCGCGTAAAACTAGCCCGGATGATGGTTGTTTGGACCTTAGGTCCAACGATTATCTTTGTATGGCGAAGGATCCATTGGTTTTGGAATCCGCGAAGCTTGCGTTGACCAGGTTTGGCGCCTCGGCTTCGGCTTCTCCATTGGTTTCAGGTTACCTGGCAATACATCAGGAGTTGGAGGAACGACTGGCTCAATTACACGGGTATCCAAACTGCTTGTTAATGGTATCCGGGCATGCCGCGAACAGATCCGTGTTGGGAAACTTGGTGGGGCCGGATGATTTGGTCTTGCTGGATAGATTGGTTCATCAAAGTATTATTTCCGGAGTCCAGGCCTCGGGGGCAAAATTTAGGCGTTTCCCCCATAACGACCTAAAGGGACTGGAAAAGCTTTTAAATGACAAAAAGGATTGTTTTCGTCATATTTTTGTCGTCACAGAATCCCTTTTTTCCATGGACGGTGATAGCCCGGACCTTTTGGAAATGAGTAGATTGAGGGAGCGCTTTGGCTTTATCTGGATTCTGGATGAGGCCCACGCGATTGGCTGGTATGGTGAAAACGGATCGGGAATACTTGAGGAATTCAATATCAAGGCTGCAGCCGACATAGTCATCGGGACAATGGGTAAGGCGCTCGGCTCCCAGGGTGCTTATGTGCTTGCCCATAGCAAGGCGGTTATTGATCATTTGATCAATCATGCCGGCGAGTACATTTATTCCACATTTCTTTCCCCTGTCGCGGCTGGGGCTGCTCTTGGGGCGTTGGACAAAATGGAAATGTTAGCCAAAATCAGGGGGCAGTGGCGCGAACTATCCCTGGAATGGCGCGCCAACATTCGGAAATTGGATATCCCCGTGCCAATTGGTGATTCGCCTATTATTCCAATTCTTATGAGGGATGAGGAAATCGCTTTGGAAAAAACAAACTACCTTGCGAGTATGGGAATATTGGTTTCCTGTATTCGGCCACCCACAGTGCCGAAAGGCGGAGCGCGTCTTCGCGTTTCGTTAAACCGAAATTTAAATCGGTCCGATTTGGAAAGGTTTTTAAACGCTTTGGGACATTCATGATGAATTGGCTTTGGGTTGGCGGCTGGGGTGTTGATCCGGAGGCACTTAAAAACTGGGCAACCAATAATTTCCCAAGTGCAAATCATTTTGTGATTCTGCCAGCTCGATTGGATAGGTTGGATGGCAAATTCGATCATGTAATCGGATGGAGTTGGGGAGGCTTCAGGGTTCTGGAGTATTTGCTGGGAGATTTTGTTTCCAAAGTAACACCGGCCATTACCCTTGTGGCCCCTTTTTTGGGTTTTTGCTCGGAGGATGGCTTGGGAGGGAAATGTTCAAGAATTCATGTTAATGTTCTTAAACGCTGGATGGCTCGAAATCCGATTGATGCATTGAGAGATTTTTACCAAAGGGCAGGGTTGCCATTCGAAATTCCGTCCGGGCATAATAAAAACATTTCCTTTTGGGCATCTGAATTAGATAAAATTATCAAAGAAAAGTTGGATTTACATAAAACAAAAGAGGCTTTGGCAAAAACGAATTCGCGAATTCTTGTGGGAGAATTCGATCCGCTTGTCGATGCATCCTGGCTAGCAGAAAACTTGGATGCCATAAAATGTACCAATAAAAATCATGACATTACAATGTTTTCTGAATTGATATTAATAAAATAATATTTTTTATGAAGCGTTTTTTTTGTAAATGTTATTGGGAAAATGAACGGCACAAAGAGTCTTTGGATTCTCGGTTTGTCGAGCAAGAGCGGGCCAGGGCTTACGCGTCATAAGTGCTTATCCCTTAAGGACCAATTCGCAATAGGCCAAATCCCAACCGGCTCTTAACCTCTTGTTCTTAATTCCTACCTTGGAGGTCTTATTGGCTTTGAGGATGTTCAAAGTCAGGCGACGGAGGATGGCAAAGTTGGCATCTGCGTGACCACTTCGGACCCGACATTTGTCTTCCTGATAGGAAACATCCAACTGCCAGTGTAGTTGGTTTTCAATGCCCCAGTGACCCCTCGCAGTATCCGCAAATTCTTGGGCCTTCAAATTCCTGCTCATGATGTAATAACGGACCTGATTGGTAATCTTTCCATCCCGTATTGTCTCACTGATTGCCACACCCAAGGCTTTCAATCCCGCCCACTTTTCCGCCTCCTCGAATTTTTTTGGTATTGGCAGCACATAATAGCTTCGC
>CAWUOD010000020.1:0-14550 GCA_963923115.1 uncultured Singulisphaera sp. | reverse complement strand
CTTCCGCCTCATCCCATTGGAGCTGGCGAAGGAATCTGGATGCGTCGCGTATGACAGGCCGGTAGGATTCCCGATTCGCCTCGACCAGCGCCATCACATTGACCGAGGTGACATAGTTTTGAAGCTGGACTTTGGGGTCAGGCCCCGCGATATGTCCCGCTTTTGGATTGATCAACGACTCGATATACCGAAGTCCCTTTTCGACCATCGGGTCATCCGCAGGAATCTTGCCGGTCCTCAAAAGGCCGGTGACCACCAACCCGGTGATCCCGGGAGACAACTTGGAACTCCAGGAACCATCTTCCGATTGGCTTTTGCGCAAATAGGCGACAGCGTTGTTGACCTGCTTGTCCCAAAGGGCCTGATCGGGCTGGGCCTGATGGGCGAGGAGAAACGAACCGAGCAAAAGGATCGAGGTCATGATTCACCCCAACAAGAAAAAAAAGCAAACAACATTCAGCATAACCCGGGTCAATTCTAAGACCCACAAATCCAGGGCACACCACATATTTGGAGGTGGCCAAAGGTTGTCCAAAACAGGCCACCAAATGCCCAGCAACCAGGCCGCCAGGGGATCCTCAAAATTGGGACGATCCCCTTTTGGGATACTTTCCGAGGAACTTAGTAAGACTTGGCAAAAACCACCCGGCGGGCGGAAGGGCGACCCGTGACCATGCAGACTCCCGGTTCAATCGGCAGATTGTTGGGAATGCAGCGAATGGTGGCTTTTGTCTCCGCGGAAATCTTGTCCTCGGTTTCCCTTGTGCCGTCCCAATGCGCCAAAAAGAAGCCACCAGGCGATTCGATCCTGGCTTTGAATTCCTCGTAGGAATCCACCGTGTGCAAGTTGGCGTCGCGAAACGCCTTGGCCTTGGCAAAAAGGTTGGCCTGAATGGCTTTGAGCAGCTCGACGATCCGCTCCGGAGCCTGGTCCAGGGGAATGCCAAATTGCTTTCCTTCCTTGCCTGGCTGGTCGCGACGAGCCAACACACAAGCGTTTTGCGCGACATCCTTGGGTCCGATTTCCACCCGGACTGGCACACCCTTGAGTTCCCACTCGTTGAACCGGAACCCCGGGGTATTATTGAAATCCTCATCAACCTTGACCGCGACCGTTTCAAAGTTGAAAAAGTCCTCGCGGGGAAGGGCTTTGAGCGCTTCGGCAAGCTTTCTGGCGGCGGCAAGCGAGGCCTCCCGTTCGCCCGCTTCCTTGCCCAAAGGACAGATCACCACCTGGACCGGGGCCAACCGGGGAGGTGCAATCAGCCCCTGATCGTCGCTATGAGTCATGATCAGTCCACCAATAAGCCTGGTCGAAACGCCCCAGGAAGTCGCCCAGGCATGTTCCAGTTGCCCTGATGTGTTTTGGAACTTGACATCA
The DNA here is from genome assembly GCA_963923115.1 of uncultured Singulisphaera sp. GTDB lineage: Bacteria > Planctomycetota > Planctomycetia > Gemmatales > Gemmataceae > SYLG01. The sequence goes on along the minus strand of CAWUOD010000020.1, from coordinate 13,169 downwards.
AACGCCTTGGCAAAATTTTGGCCCAAAAAGTGACTCGTTCCAGCCTGAAGAGCCCGTTTGTCCTGCATCATGGCTTCAATACAGAGGGTGTAATCGGCGCCGGGGAATTTTTGCCCTTCGCTTTTGGGCCCGCACAAAACAGGCATGGCCATCCACTCTTCCGCAAAAACCCGATAGACTTCAAGCATTTTGGCGGTTTCTTCTTCCGCCTCGGCCTTGTTGGCGTGGGCGGTGTGCCCCTCCTGCCAGAGGAATTCGGCGGTGCGCAAAAAGAGCCGGGTCCGCATTTCCCAACGCATAACATTCGCCCATTGATTGATCAAAAGGGGCAAATCCCGCCACGATTGGATCCAGTTTTTGTAAGTGTTCCAGATGATGGTTTCGGAGGTGGGACGGATAATCAGCTCTTCTTCGAGCTTCGCTTCGGGATCAACCTCAACCCCCTTGCCGGGAATCGACTTGAGGCGATAGTGGGTGACCACCGCGCACTCCTTGGCGAACCCCTCCGCCATCTGCTCTTCCTTGGCCAGATAGCTCTTGGGAATGAGGAGGGGGAAATAGGCGTTCACATGCCCCGTTTCCTTGAACATCCGGTCAAGTGCCCGCTGCATACGCTCCCAAAGGGCATAGCCATGAGGTTTTATGACCATACAGCCCCGAACGGAGGAGTTTTCCGCCAAACCGGCCCGATTGACAATGTCCAAATACCACTGGGAATAGTCCTGGTTTCTGGGGGTGATTTTCTCTCCGGCCATGATTTCGCTGGTCCTTGATTGGGGATGTCGGAATTTCATTCATTGGCAATTCTAGAACCAGAAGCCTCTTAACCACAGGCCCAAAGGTCCCCCCCCCGCTATCCTAACCGGATGAACCATTCATCCCCTTCCCAAAACGGCACCGTTCCCGCCGGCCTCTCCATTCCATTGGACCAGCCGGGTGGCGGAGTCATAGTCCATTTCGAGTTGTTCTGGGGGACGATTCGTCGGGGTATGATCCGGCTTCTGTTCCCGGGGCACATCAGGTCGATGGAAGGTATCCGGACCGGAATCTGTCCGGATTGCGCGCACAATGTGATTGATTCCCGCGACCTCAAATACAAAAAGCTCCTCTGCGGTTACCGGTTTGATCCGGCAAGGGACCCGTATGCCTGGCGGGATCAAACTTATATCGCGCGCCATGGTTGGGCCGAAATCTTCTTCATGGGCGCCCCCCTTGCGCTTTTGGCGATCGCAGGATTGGTCCTGGCCTGGACCGTGCATCCCGCCTGGATGGCGATGACGGTTTCAACCGTTCCTTTTCTGGTCTTTACTGTGGCATTCTTTCGCAACCCAAAACGCATCCCCCCCCAGGACGAAAAAACCCTTTGCAGTCCCGCCGACGGAGTGGTCACGGATGTGGATGAAGTCGAGGAACCCGGATTCCCCGGTGGCAAAGCCAAACGGATCTCCATTTTTCTTTCCGTTTTCAATGTGCATGTAAACCGCTCGCCTGTCACGGGGACCGTTGAGAGGCTTGTCTACTTGCCCGGCCTTTACCTGGATGCCCGCCATCCGGAATGTTTCAGGCGGAACGAACAGCTTTGGCTGGATATCCGTGATGATGAAGGGCGCCTTTGGCGCGTTCGCCAGGTTGCAGGTGCCATCGCAAGACGCATCGTTTGCCAGGCAAAAGTGGGGACCCGACTCACCCGGGGAGACCTTTACGGTCTGATCAAGTTCGGTTCCCGTACCGAGATTTTATGGGAGGCAACATTGGACTGTCGGCCTCTTGTCCAGGTCGGGTCTGTTGTCCGGGGCGGACAAACAGGCGTTTTGCAATCCCTGTAGTCTTAATTTCTGGCTTTGGAACCCGCAAAGATCAGCATTTCCGATCAATCCGGCTCCCCAAAATCAAAACAGGCCAACTGGGAACTTCCCCGGGCGAACATTCTTGTGCCGACAAAAGCCGGGTGGGAGTAGAGACCTTTTTCTCCCGGAAAAATTTGGGCTTTGGCGAGCGGTCGGCCCAAATTCCCTTCCGTGGAAAACAGGCGCATCTCCCCATCCAGGGAAATGACCAAAACCCTGTCCTTTGAAGCCACAATGGCGCAGTATCGGCCAAACGCGGGATCGACCGATTCACCCAATGGCTTTAAATCATTAACTCCAAGACAATAAAGACGACGGGACACCCCATATAGGCGATCTCCCACAATCACAGGAGTGTGAGTGTCTGGGGAGAGCTGGCGGAAAGAGGCCCTTGGATTGGGATCAAGCGAACCATCCTCGCGAAATCCATGAAGCCGGGTGCCATTATTTTCCGTGCAGACGATCAGCCCACCCTTGATGGGCAAGGGAGTTGGAACATTAAAATCATTGGGGGTTTTGGGGGCGAGCCTCCATAGTCTTTTGCCTGTCGCGGGGGCCCATCCCCCCAACGAATTGACATCATGGCCAACAATTTGTTTTTTTCCATTTACTGTCGCCACCACAAGTGATCCATATCCGGGTGCGAGTCCCGGGGTTTTCCACAGAACCTTTCCATTTCCGGGATCCAATGCGGCGATACCCGCATCAGGGGCTCCGGGAAGCACGATGAGCTTTCCCTCCACGATCAGGGGCGAGGCACAGAATCCCCATTTGGGAGTCTCTTTAACTTCAAATTCGTCCTTGAGACTCATTTCCCAAACAGGCTCCCCTGTTTTCAAATTGAGGCACCCAATGTTGCCCATTGCCCCCTGAACATAGACTCGATTTCCCGCCACCAGCGGCGTGGCTCTTGGGGAATTGCCATAATCCAAAGCCCCTGGCGCGGGACAGGAATACGACCAGACAGGCCCACCATCCCCCGAACGGACGCAGAGAAAATTGTCTGTGGTGTCCCGAACGGTTCGGGTCGAATAGATCACAAATTCCGTTGTCGCGGCGACGCCCCCCAAGCCGGGGCTTTCTGTTTCAATCGACCAAACAGTCCTGGGGGAGGTCCCGAGTTTTGAAGGTAGCCACCCCACCCTGCCATCCCGGTCAGGCCCCCGCCATCCCGTCCATTCCCTGGGCGAATTGTCGGTGGGGCCACCCGAAGTTTCATCTAGTTTTTTTTTACCGAGGCAAAAGGAACAAATCCCTCTTTGGTTTCCAGAGCCTTGACCAGTTCGGGATGGTTTTTGATGGAAAAAAACTGGGAGGAAACAAGCTTTTGGGTTTCCGGGGATAGTTGATCATTTACAAAAGCAACCACAAACGGAACGGGATCTGTTTTCCCGATTACCTTGAGATCGCCTTTCTGTATGGTTCCGCACCCTTCCAGCAAAGGCGCGGCATAACTGGAGATGACCGTGGCGGCTTTCTCACCTTTCTTGGCCATTTCAAGGATTTTGGTGGCGCCATCACTACAGGAGTGGCAAGAAACCGGATTCGCCGGATTGATTCCAAGGTCCTTGAACAGGTCGATCGCCGTTTTGTATTTTTCATCACATTCCGGCGGGCCAAAAAGAAACTTGTGTCCTCCCAAATCCACAATGCTTAAAGCGGAATCGGAAGAGGGCACCACAACCCAACCGGTCATGGTGGTGGAACCATCCTTCCCGGTAAGACTGGCGACGGGGGAAGCTTTCAATCCGGCTTGCCTGGATTCAAGCCGGACGACGGACTCCTTTCCAATGATCAGGTCCGCTTTGCCCCCGGATTTTTTTGCCAAAACGATCGGCAAGGACTCGCCGAAGTGGACCTTGACCGGTCGGCCCAAAACAGACTCCAGATGCTTGCCAAGAATCTCGTAATCGCGCTGGGCATATCCTTTGACACAGGGACACGAGAGTGGGGCCGCAAGGGGATCCATCACCACCACATGAAAGGTTTCCTTTGCGGAAGCCGCAAAAACTCCCGAAAGAGCTGGTGCCGAGGCGGCAACAATTCCGGCTCCGGCAACAAATTGACGCCTGGAAACGGTCGATTTACCCATCACATGACTCCGGCTTTAAAACCCGTGCAATGCCCTTTGCGGCAAGCCTAATTGGCGTTTTTTTTCTCGCTCTTGGGCGCCAGGATCAAAACCTTGGAGCCGGGCTGGTCACAGAAATACACCCGTGATCCCTCCTTGTTGGCGGCAACCGCGACATTTTTGCATCCACCAGTGATACTCACCGCTCCGAGCATGCCAAGAAATTCTCCCGTGGGAGTGAACCGCTTGATGATTCCCTCGGACTCGGCCGTATATACTTCCGTTCCCGTGAAGCGCACATTCATCGGATTGCAACAGCCGCCAAAACAGCCTGGATCGGTTTCCTTGCCATTTTTGCCAAATCGACCAATCTCCTTGCCGTAGCGGTCATATTTTGCGAATTGGTGCCGGGTGTTTTCCGCGACCAGAATATCGCTCCCGCAACATTGAATATCCATCTGGCCACAACAGCCGCCAATGTTGGAAAGGATTCGCTTGGGGTTCTTCAGGTCGGGGTCCATGCGCCAGATGGAATATCCATAGCCTTCGGATTCCCCACAAGCCAAAAACACATCCTTGTCGGAAATGGCGACCCCATTGATAACCCGTAGCCTGCTGGTCAAATCCTCCATCACCGATTCGGGGGTGAGCGAGTTATAGAATTTTTCCGATTCCTTGAAGGATTCAAGAATTTCCTTGTATTGCTTGACCTGGGCTTTTTCGGATTTGGTGCGATCTTCTTCTTTTTTCGTCTCCAATTTTGCAAGACGGTCCTTAAATTGCTTGGTTGAGTTGGCGAAGCTCTCCTTCTGTGACTTGACTTGCTTTTCCGCCCGATCACGGAGGCCCTTTTTGTCTTTTAAAAGATCAGCAATATGGGGAAGCTCGTTAACATCTCCCAACAGCTTTCCGTTGGAATCAAACCTGGCCAACTTCGCGTCTCCTGCGACATAAACCGTTCCATCGGGTCCGCAGTTGAGCGAATGGGCATGGAAGGGGATATCCCAAACCGCGATTTTCACCCCATCGGAATCCAGAACATGAATCTCGCTCCGGATTGGCGCGGAGCCACGGCTTTGGCGGGGCATCGCCACCAGGGCGAGGACTTTTCCCTCAGGGTTCACCGTGAGGGTTTGCAGGGAACCACCATTTGTTTTTCCCTTGATGGATATTGCTTTGATCTGTTGGTGGGATCCGACTTTTTCAATTTCCTTGCGTGCCTTGTCCTCCGGGTTTCCAAACAGGGACTGGACCAAAACCCCAAGCACCGTAGGCTGGGATAGCTCTTCGGTCGTTATGGTTACGGCAGGCGAGGAATTGGCCGCGGGCTGCAATAGGATTGCCGGCTTGGTGACTTCCTGCGCATTCACAAGCGACCAGGGGCCGAAAACCAAAAAGGCGCCCAAAAGGGATGCTTGTTTTCTTTGCATACTCTGCTCCACTGCGGGGAAATCACATTTCGGGCAAAATGACTTTAAATTCATGATACACCAACTGGCGATCCCAAACAACCGAAGGGGATCGGGCCACAAAGGACCAAGTGGCGAAAAAATAGGGTCCATCTCTCCCAACGAAAAAGGGCTTTGGGGAGGAAAATCCATTTCAGGGAGATTTGGCCTTCCTTGCCAGATCCTGTGCTTGCTGGGCCAACGGTGTGTTCTTTCCAAGTAGCGGTTCGACTTCGCGTAGAAGTTTCAGGGCTTCAGGGGCATTTCCTTCCGCCAAAGCAAAATTGCACGCGGCAAGCCATTTGCGCAAATGAGCCTGGGTTTGGGTTTCGTTTGTCATGGTGGAGAGCAACTCACGAAGGGGCCCCAGGGCGGTTTGCCATTTTCCCTGCTCAAGGGACACGCTTGCCAAGGGCTCCTGTAATGGGGCCAGGAGCGTTTTTGCGTCGTTTCGTTTTTGCCAGCGGGAAGACATCTCCACCAACAGGTTGAGCCTTTTTTGTGATTGGTTGGCGTCCGACAGCGTTTTGTCCCACTCGAGAACAAGGTTTGGCTGGGCCGCGCGAGCCATTATCTCCATCATCGCCGCCCATGCCTTGTCCTGAACCCTTGCATCTTCGGCGGAAGACGCCGCCCTCCAAAGTATTCCAAGGATGGAGGGGCCACCGGTTTCTCCCATGGCACTTGCCGCGCGGGCACGGACACCCGAATCCCCATCACGAAGAAGCACGACCTCCAAACGGGATTGAAGGCGCAGGAGATCGGTCGCGGAAATCTTTTCTTTCTGGCCAAGGATATGAGACATGGCTCCCACAAGGGAAAACCGCACAAGGGGCTGGGGATCGTCCATGGCTTTAAGAATCGCCTCGATAGCGGTGGAGTTCGCCACCCGCTCGAGCGCCTGGGCGGAGATTTTGCGGACCGGCTCCTGGGGACTGCGCAAAAGGTTGGCAAGAAAGGGAACAGCCGCCTCCTGTCCCCGAATGCTAAGGTCCTCGGCGGCTTCCACCACCACCTCGATTGCGGGATCCTCAAGGGATTTGAAAATCTGTGCTTCAATGGCCGCTTTTGCGGTGGCATCCTGATTGGAGGGGAGACGGGCTTGCTGGGCCAACCCCCGCAAGGCGGCAACCCGCAACGGAACCGAGGGACTACTTGCGACCTGGATCAAACGATCCCGGGCAACCGGATCTGTCACTTTTCCCAGTCCCACACAGGCCGACCGGGCAACGGTGGGATCGGAGTCGCGGCTTAATCGGATAAGGATGGCTCCCAGGGGTTTGGCCGGACCCGGCTCCGTAACCGCCAGAGCCTCCGCACACCAAATGGCCGCCTGATTACGCAAGGCGGGATCGGGCTGTTCGACCAGGGTGGGAAGGTAAGCAAGTCTTTCTGTGGCATTTTGACGGGCATAAAGATCCTGATGAAGGCGCAGGCTCTGGTTGCGCGTCGCATCAAGCTCGGACTCAAGGCGGGCAATGCGCGAAGCCTGATGGGCCAAACGCAGCTCCAGCCATCGTTCATTTGTCAGGTTTTTGTGTCTGGACCACCAGGCCCCCCAAAGCCCTGGGTCGGGACCAATGTCCTGTCCAGTCAAGCCTACCAGGGCTTCCAGAACCGCCTCACGGATCTCGCCCGATTCGCGCGAATTGGCGGAATTGGCCGATTCCGGCGGAAGGGCTAAAAGAAGGGGTTCGACAGCGGCCTTTCGACCCGAGCGACCCAGAGTCCAGGCGATGATTGCCCGCGTGGGTGTCGCCACCCGGGGATCTATCAAAGCATCCTTGAAGCGGTCGATCGTCGTTTGGTCCAACAAAACAGAGAGAGCTTCAGCGGCGGCTTGCCGCACCGCCGGACGGGTGGCGGTCAGCGCGCGAATCAGATCCTCCCGGTAACGGGTGTCACGCTCCGCGCCAACAGCAGAAGCCAGGGCCAGGAAAGTCGTTTCCTCCTCAAGCTGCTGCAAGCTTTGTCGGACAATCGCCTCGGCTTCGCGGGCAGGATGTCGAACAAGCGCCAACGCCGCCTGGGCCTGGACAATCGGCATGTCCCTGATGCGGAGCTGTTCCCGAAGACGAAAAGGATCCAGGGGGATTTCCACCGGTTTGTCAGTCGGGGGGGAAGGTGACGGGACCTGTCCCAGTCCCAGGAGCAAGGCCAGGGTCCACCCCGCCAAGGGAGGCGTGATCATGCGTTTATCCCCTGGAGAGAAGAATTATTTGGGTAAATCAGTCCAAAATGGGGTCTTCATTCCCATTTTCAGGTCATCAGTAGGGGAACCATTCACCACCCAAGGTAGCGTTGCCCCGAATCCTACCCCCTGCTTATATTGGAGATCGACCCTTACCGTCAACCGGGATTGCCCACCCCGAATGCCGGACTGGAAGCGCATTGGATTTTTCTCCGTTGCCTGATTCCGTGTCCCTTCGCCGACCGCCCCGACAGGATGCTTCGACCCATGGACTCCGCCTCCCAAACACCAACCTCCCGGATTCAGGCGGAGGCCCCCCCGGTTAGACCCTGGTTCTCACCACCACTTTGGGTCGTACTCGTCATCCTAACCTTGATGACCATTCTGGTGGGGGTCCCCCGTATCGGGTCCGCCACCCTTTGGGACCAGGACGAAGGCCTCCATGTCACCTGCACCAAGGAGATGATGGATGCCAACAATTGGGTCGTTCCAACCTTCAATTACAAGCTAATGGGTGACAAACCCGCCTTGATGTTTTGGCTTCAGCGAATCGCGTTTGAATTGGGTGGGGTCAACGAGGCGATGGCCCGAATGCCCGGGGTTGTCTGTTCGATAATTGCCGTGTGGGCCACAGCGGTCATTGGCTGGAGCATGGGTAAACCTGGCCAAAAAGGCCTTTTGGCGCTGCTTTCGGGCACAATCCTCACCACCTCGATCGCTTGCGTTGGCGCCGCCCGCTTTGCCAACCCGGACGCCATTCTCAGCGCCTGCATCACCCCGGCCCTGGCCATAATCTGGGTGTTCCAGGCCAAAAGGTCTTCCGCATGGGTCTGGGCCAGTGCCTTTTTCACGGGTTTGGGGTTTCTCGCCAAGGGCCCGATAGGCCTGGCGATACCCGCCGGGGTGACCTTTCTGTTTCTTTTGTGGCACCGGCGCCTTCGCGAAGCCTTCCATATCTACCCCCTTATTTGGGGAACGGTGATATTTGCGGCCGTGGCGATTCCCTGGTACGCCTATGTGGGGGTGGAAACCAAGGGTGAATGGCTTGAAATTTTCTTTCTCAAACACAATATTGGTCGTTTTTCCTCGGCCATGGAAGGCCACACCGGGCCATTTTGGTACTATTTGCCCATCCTTCTTATCGCTTATGCACCATGGTCGATCTTCCTGACTCCCCTTGTCTGGAACGCGATACGGATGGCGCTGGCCCCCCTTCCACAGGATTGCGACAAGACTCCCTCCGATCGCGAGAAAGTGATTTTTCTTGGTGTCTGGGCGCTGCTTGTTTTCGGGTTCTTTTCGGCGGCCTCAACAAAATTGCCAAACTATATTTTCCCCTGCTACCCTGCCCTATCGATCCTTTTGGGCTGGTATTTCATCCGCAAAATCGAGGGGACTGATGGACTTGCGGGGTGGGTTTGGCCCACATGCTGGAGCCTATTGGGATTGGTAGGCGCGATTGCGATTGTGGGCTTCCTCATCGGAGCCGGGACGATTCCGGTTTCCGCTGGGGACAAAATGCGCACATTCCCCGGCCTCGAATATTGGGCCTGGATCGGGCTTTTTCCCCTTGCGGGCCTGATAGCGGTCTGGCAAAAGCGCGGCCAACCTGGATACCAGGTCGCCATTATCTGTGTTAGCGCCTTCCTCTTCAGCGGTTCCATCGGACTTTGGAACCTGAGCACCTTGAATGATGTCAAGGCCCAGAAACCACTGGTCGCTTTCCTTCCCCCGGACTTGTCCAGACGCGAAGTGCAAATCGCGACGCTGGGGTGGTTTCAGCCTAGTGTTGTCTTTTATGTGGGCCGCGAGGTAAAGGTCCACCAGCAGGACAAATTTGAGGAGCTCGAAAAAACAGTTCTGGACATCCCGCGCGAAACATACCTTTTCACGACGATTCCCCAGGCGGACAAACTGCGCCAGCGAGGATGGGAATTTACCGAAATGGGCCGGCACTATGATTTCTACCGGAATTTGGAGGTGCTAGCCCTTAAGGTCCAGGGGCGGGAGACCCGGGAGCGCGATGTCGGGAGCGAGGGACCCAAGGTGGGCCAGGAAGCCAAATAATCCATGATGGATAGCGCACCACAATCATCCAATTTGTCCCGTTTGGGACCAGTGCGAAAGCCATTTTTCAATTACACGGTTAAAAAGACCAAAATTTTGGCATAATGACCCTGAAATCCAATGGAAAAATCGGGCGTCATTTGGTTTGAAAAAACCGACCGGCTGCCCTTTGTTTGCCATTTGGGAAAATTCCGGCCCGTCCTATTTTTTCCTGCGACCTTTCGGCCGGTGTCCCCCGGCAATGGGGAGTGTGCCTCCCGTCGGATGGTTTTTGGCAGCTTCCAGCTCCCTGGCCAGGTCCGAAAAATCCTCGAGGGCACGCTCGGTTTCCTCCTGTGTCAATTCCCGGGGCTTCTCGGTCTCTTCCGATGCCGTGGGGTCTTTCGCCTTGAGAATCTGTTCCATGTGGTCAAAAAAATCCTGACAGGTCATCGCTTTTGCCCTGGCTTTTTTCGCCGCGGAATGGAGCCGCCTGTCGTTGCTGACAATCAGAAGCTTGTGTTGGCCGCCTGTTCGCGCCCGGTTGTCCAAAAGGCGTTCCTCAATCTCATCATCCGCTTCGCGATCCGTCGCGAAGCAGATATGGATTCCGGTCTTGTGGCGCGTTTCGGGGGAATTCAGGAGACTTGCGGGAACCCGGCTGGCCCGGGCGTTTTTGGCATCAAACACCACAAGGATTCTTTCGGGCTCCCGGGTCAGGGATGCCAAATGAACGACAAGGGTTTCCCTCGCTTTGGACAAGGTTTCGTGGTCAAAAAGGGGTAGCCACCCCATCAGGTGGGCCAAATTGTAACCATCGATCAGGATGTTGGGGGTCAACGGATTTTTCGGGGGTTCAGAAAGGTGTTATTCAATGTGGGTGCCTACTGTCCGGAAATGATCCGGGAGGGATTTTTCTGGAAGGTCAAGACGAACCTCGGAAACTATGACCTCTGGAGTTTGTTTAGGAGGCCACGGCCCATGCGGGTTTTGCTTTTTGATATTGATGGAACACTTTTGGCTGGCGCGGGTGCGGGAAAGAATGCTTTGGAGGAGGCTTTCGAAGCCCTGTATGGCAAACCAATCGAAATCCCGCCCCACAGCCTTAGCGGCAGAACCGACCGCGCGATCGGCCTTGAGCTGATTCGGGCCCACAAACTTGCCCCGTCCCACCTCGAATTGGCGGAACATGGCAGGTTGATGAATGAATACATTCGGCGCCTTCCCGCCCGTTTGGATCGCGCACCCGGGCGTGTTCTCCCCGGGATTTCGGACCTGTTGGAAAAACTGAGCAAAACGGATCGTGTCGCCTTGGGCTTGCTCACCGGCAACCTCCGACAGGGAGCCCACCACAAATTGTCGAAATTCGGCCTCAATTCCTACTTTTCTTTTGGTGGATTTGGGGACTTCCATGAAAATCGTGACGATGTTGCCCGTGAAGCCTTGGAGGCCACCAACCACGCCCTCGGGAAGAGGGGATTGAGCGATTACCAGAGCGTTTGGGTCCTTGGGGACACGCCTCTGGATATTCGCTGTGCCCGGGCCATAGGTGCCAGGGTTCTGGCTGTTGCGACGGGTGTGCATCCCCTATCCGAATTACAACAGCACCAGCCCGACCTGCTCATGGAAAATTTGTCGGATAGCCAGGCGGTTGCAGCCGCCCTTCTTGAATAAGGAAAGGCTTATGTTGTTTGCGATTTTCCAATGGTTGGCGCGTTATCTGGCCATGGCTTCCTTTGCTTTTTGGCAGGGTGGGTTTGTGTTTTATGCGGGCGTGGTTGTTCCCTTGGGAACGGCCATGTGGGGTGATCGCACTCAGGGCTTTCTTACCCGCCAGGTAACGCCCTGGATGAATGTGGCGGGTTTGGTGGCGTGTGGATTTTTTTTGCTTGATGCACTCCTTTGGAGACGATTCAGACGGAGCAGGCTTTGCCTGGCGCTGATTTTGGGCGCCGGAGTTTTATTTCTGATTTGGTTGCATCCCCAACTCAATACATTGATGGTCCCGGAGACAGAAACCATTTTGGACAGGCGGGCATTCCGGACCCTTCACAAGATTTACCTGTGGCTTTGCACGGTGATGTGGATGGTCAGCCTGATTTGGTTGGGATTAAGTATCCCTGGTCCTGAAAATCAAAAAAAACCAGAGGTTTTGCCGTCGGCAAAGGAGCCAGAAAAGGAAAAAGGGCCGCAGAAATCGGGAGATCCCAATACCTCTGCGGCCCTGGAAGCATAAAAAAGCTTCGATGATAAAGTGTCACGCTGCGGACCGCTTTGGCGTCGCCCATCCGTCAAAGCTATCCAGCAGCGTGACATTGAAATGATACACTCCGAATTTGTGACAGCAACCCCGAATAAGAAAATCTTTCAAATAAAAATCCATTTAGTGAAAATAACGGGAACGGTACGGCACCCAATTGCAAGGAGAGAATCCCAGATGCTAGATAACGATAATACAAGCTCCCCAGCCCCTCTGGATGACTCCTGGGAAATTCGCTTGCGAATAGAGGGGTCCCAAGCTCTTTTGGACCACCTCGAGGAAACCCTTCGGGAACAAGGGGATCACACCAGTCTCTTTTACACCAAACTGATGCGGGCAAGGCACCGGCTCGGCCTACCTGAAACCCCGACAGGCCCATCCAGTGAAATTCCGCCCGCATTCCACGACGCAATCGAACAAGCCATTAGGGATGCCGCCACAGAATTGGGTGAGTGGGCTTTGGGACGGGGAGATTTGGCGGGAGCATGGACATACTACAGGCTCCTGAACCAGCCCCAACCAATCCAGGAGGCGTTGGCCAAAATCGATTTGAACCAATTTGGGAATGAAAAGTACGATATGGTGGAGACCGCCATCAGGTTGGCTTTCCATGAGGGGCTCGACCCTGTCCGTGGCTTTGGTTGGATTCTGGGCCGGTATGGTCTTTGTAACGCCATCACAACCATGTCCAGTCCGGAGACTCCGGGAGGTCCCGATGCCCGCAAGGCATGCCTGGAGCTTTTGGTTAACGCACTCCATGGGGAATTGGTCCATCGGCTATCCTCCGAGGTCGAACGGCTTGAAGGCGTAAGACCCGTCGGGGAGGATGCCAAGCCCCCTTTCGAACCGGGAACCATCGCAAAACTTTTGGCGGGTCGTGATAGCCTTTTTGATGATGAGGCTTACCACATTGACCTCTCACACCTTTCCTCGGTTGTGCAGCTTGGCCAGGAACTTGCCCCCGGGGCCGCCATGGCCCGGGTCAGGGATCTTTGCGCTTATGGCAAGAAACTCAAAGGGCGATTTGTGCCCAATGGTGAACCCCCTTTTGACCCGCTTTTTGACGGGCAGGATCGATTTTTCGCGGCCCTGATGGGTGATGAAACCGAAAAACAAGTCGCGTATTTCAAGGAAATCGCCGACCGGGAACTTGCGGAGGGGAACCCCTTCCCGGCCGAAATCCTGAGGAAATTGCTTGAACGCCTGGGAAGAACAACGGAAGCGCTTGAGTGGGCGGGAAGGACCCTTTCTCCCCAAGGCCTGGCGGGAATCTGCCGTGCCGCGGGCAATTTCAGGCCGATGATGG
>CAWUOD010000019.1:0-15017 GCA_963923115.1 uncultured Singulisphaera sp. | reverse complement strand
CTCGTGGGCTCGGAGATGTGTATAAGAGACAAGATTGAGCAAGGCGGACATCGCGCTTGCACCGGCGAACCAAAGAATGGCTATGGTGGAAATATCGTAAATCGTTCCGAAATTTGAACCGAATAGGAAATGATCTTTGCCCAGTCCCGGGAACGGACTTTCGCCATGTGCCAGATAAGCAAGTGCCCTGTCTTTTGCCTTTGCCGGTGATGTTTCGTCGATTGCGCTAACCAGATCGTGTGAGGGTATGAGAGTGGTCACACAAATGGATGAACCCAACAATAGCACTGACATGATCAGGCCTGCGGTTAGCAATAAAAGTCCAGTGTTTCGAATTCTCCCTTTGATGTCGTCCTGATCCTTGCCACCGGAAATTAATGGCATGATGGCGACACCGGTTTCAAATCCGCTAAGACCTAGGGCCAAAGCCGGAAATAAAACCATACAAACCAATCCAATACTACCCAACCCCGGGGTTGTCACCCAGGGAACAGCCTTCTCCCTTTGCCAATCGGTAACAAACCAGGCGTTGCGTCCCTCGGGGGAAATAATTTTCGCCCACCAATCCCAGAGCGGTTCAGGGTGCTGGACCAAATATCCCAGACACGAACCAATTACCACGACATTAAGGATCAGAAATATCGCAACAATTACCACTGCCAAACCAATAACTTCTTTGAATCCGCGCAGAAACATTGCTCCCAGCATCATGAGCAAAAATAAGGTTATCCCTATTTGCTGGCCAAAATTTCTCTTTCCGACTTCAATTTCCGCGGATTTCTCCAACTTTTCCTTTTGGGTCTCAGGATCAAGTTTGGACCAATCCGCCCCCTTTTCCATTTCAGGACGGAGTTCCGCAATGGTTTCATCAATTCTTGCGCTTGGCCAGGAGGGGTTGGCAATCAGGTGCGCCGTCGCATCTGCGGCGGACATGGTCTTTGTTATGACAAAGTCAGTTGCGGCGAAACCAAGAAGCGCTATGACAACAATCTTGCTCAACCAACCCTTGAGGAGCTTTTCCAGCATTCCTATCGACCCTAATCCATGGGGCGACTTTTGGGAAACATAACGGTAGACGGGATACGCACCAAAAAGCGTAACCAAAACAACAACCACGGTTGCCAAGGGACATAGGTTCCCCGTTGCGGTATAGGCAATCGAAGGCTGGTAACCAAGGGTGCTGAAGTAATCAACCCCTGTGAGGCACATGGCCCAAAGCCAAAAGGTTTTATGGTGAGACTGATCCTGGCCTTGGCCGGAATTGTCCGAGGGTTGCGAAAGGGAATCTGACATATATTACCGTTCAGCGCACGGATGCGCCAAACGGACCAGAGTGAAGGAATCCAAACTCTTTATACCCAAAACCGGAACCATTTGTGGTTTGTTTTGGCCAATTTTTTGACTTTGAAAAAATTGGTGGTTTGATTTGTTTCCAAAACACTATGGCTTGGGAGATGCAAATGGTTGATAGAATAGAACTTTTGGAAAATCTCCTTAGGCTCCCGGGAAGGTCGGGAGAGGAACATGTTGTATCAGATTATATCCAAAAAGCCTGTAAAGAATGGGGGATTTTACCCAATCAAATCCAGGTGGATGATGCCCCAAGCCGAATTTCACTCCCCTGCTCCACCGGGAATCTGTTCATAAAAATGCCGGGAAATCGTCCAGGACCCACGATCCTGATTTCCTCCCACATGGATACCGTCCCACCATGCGTGGGAGCGGTCCCGGTGCGAATGGAAAACAAGATCATTCCCGAAGGGCAAACGGCCCTTGGGGGCGACAATCGCACAGGTGTCGCCGCAATGCTTTCACTTATCCAATCAATTGTCTTCAAAAATCTCCCGCATCCACCTTTGGTTTTTTTGTTTTCGATTCGGGAAGAAAGTGGACTCCAGGGAGCGCGTTTTCTCAATCCGGAGTGGATTCGGGATTGCTCATTTGGGATCAATATCGACGGGGGCAAGTGCTTCGAAGGGACCAAGGCGGCTGTCGGCGCCAATCGTTTTGTGGTCGAAATCAACGGAAAAGCCAGCCACGCAGGTGTTTACCCTGAACGGGGAATTTCCGCATTAATGGTCGCGGCTTTGGCAATGGAAAAAATCCATGATAGGGGATGGTTTGGAAAGGTTACCCAAGGAGAAAAACAAGGGTCAAGTAATATTGGTGTCTTTTCAGACGCCTCCGGAGGAGCTGTTGGACAAGCGACAAATGTGGTCACAGATTTTGTTCGCATTAAAGGGGAGTGTCGAAGCATGGATCCCCAATTCATGGAGGAAATCACCAGGGCACACAAATTGGCATTTGAGGAGGCTGCCGAACAGATTCGGGATCACGAGGGGATTTCCGCAAAGGTAAATTTTGAAACCCAGGGGGAGTACCGCCCCTTTTCCTTACCCATGGACTGCCCTGTAATTCCGCTTTTCGAAAGTTCGGTAAGGCAATTGGGAAAAACCCCAGTCCTCAAGGATGGAAGGGGCGGCTTGGATGCGAATTGGCTTTTTGAGCATGGTGTTCCCTCCCTGACTTTTGGGGCGGGACAAAACCAAATTCATGCAATTGGTGAGTGGGTGGATTTGGACCAATATCAGGGAGCGTGTGACCTTTTGGAGATTATGGTGACAAATGCTGCCGAATAACCCGAAAATTTTAACGACCAGAAGCCTTTTATCTCACTCATAAAAGACCAAAGCGCCAATTCTTTTCCCATTCTGGTCTATGCTCCCAATAGTCCAGAATGGGAAGGGGAGTTGGTATGTACTCGATCGTGTTGATGGTTGCGTTGACAGGTGTACCCGAGGCGCCCGCTTTCGAAGGCCCATGGGCAACCCCAGGCTGGCCCTGTTACTTTGGCCAGTGCAAGGAAAAAATTTACGGGACGCCTTATTCCTACTCCGGGACATACACTTTTTACGCTGGATATTACAGCGTTTTTGGAGTATCACAGTTCCCTACTCCCCTGGTTCCCGGAACAATGGGTTTTCTTGCCAGCCAATCCGGAGCCCCCGCGGACTACAAAGTCCGCAAGTCAAACCCAATTGCTCCCACCAGGACGGCGGAGCCTCCCATTGCGCCTGTTGTTTCGCCCCAAACCGATTCCAGGGCCCTTCCATCTGGTCAGCGAGCAGAGGTGATTGTTGAGATTCCTGAGGGAACAACGCTTTTTGTCAACGGTACAAGAATTTCAGGAAAATCGGGAAAAAGAACCTTCATTACGCCAAATCTTCCATCCGGACACAAGCACTTTTATGATTTTAAATGGGAAGTTGCCGCGGGATCCGGCGTTCAGGTGATGGAGAAAACAATAGAGGTTCGTGGTGGGGCCGTTCAGACTGTTCGCCTTGACGGAATAGATAATGGTGCTGTGGTAAAGTCGGAAAAGTAATCCCTGTCATTACCATATTTGAAAACAGGTGAAAGAATCATTTTCTTCACCTGTTTTTTTTTATTGCATTAAAAAAAACGGGTAAAAAGGAACACGATCAGTCCAAGGCCCGCCAGAAAAAAAAGCAGACGGATTTGCCACCAGATGGCATCGCGGAGGATTGCGGGCCACTCATCATATTTGGTCCCGCTATATACCAATCCCACCAGCAAAAAAAGCGGCGGGAGATACCAGAAAATGTTGATCATGTGCTGGCCGAGGGTGGGCCCTGCTCCTTGATTTTTGGGACCGACTGGACAGTACGCGGAGTGGGAAAGGTTGGTCCCGCAAAAGCGTCGAAAATCACAAGAAGGTTGAGTGCTCCTGCAATAACCGTAAAAATCCAACCCAACTCCCAAGTTTTGTCGCCTTCGGTTTGGAGTTGGTTTAATTCCGATTCAGTCGGGGTCCTCATAAAGGTGCCAAGAAAAGGCAGCCCTTTGGAACCATCCTCCGGTTTGAAGTCTGCGGAGGTTTCGTCCGGATACACATACCACTGAATCAGGGCAGGCCAAGCCGCAACACCAACACAAAATTGCCCAACAAATGGAATTCGGTACCAAATAGGGCGGGGGATCGACACGCCCAAACCGATTTCATTTTTTCGATAGCGTCCCATATCATCCGCCCGGGGCAGATAAACATTTTTCCATTGCCCAAGTGACATGCCCCAAAAGAAAAGGACATGGACACAGAAGAAAAAAAGGACTCCTTTGCCAATTTTTCCGCGCTTGATTTGACCCAGGCCTGGAACCAGGTAGCTAAGAAGACCAGCAACAAAATCCAGGTCGGCGGGCTGCGCTTCGGGGTTGGGTGTGCTCATGCGGATTGGTTGATACCCAAGAGGAAAGCCGTTAGCCAGCCTTGTTCAAAAAATTATGTATAAGGTTTGATGGTATTAAACGGTCGGCCCAAGGCCATTCCATCCAATCACTAGCGACAAGAATCCCGGAATAAGCCAGCATGGTTATTCCCAAAAAACCAAGCATATACCTGCCACCCCAAGACATTAAAAAACGACCCGGAGGCCCAATAAATTGTAAGGGAAGGTCAATTATCGCATTCAGAAGCCATGAAATGCCGGTTTCGCCATAATCCTCCATGCCGGGACGGGTGGGTTGGAGAGCCGATATGGGGGATGGAGTAGTCGGTGACGCCGCAGGAGGGGAGTTATTGGTCGTTTGGGGTGGTGCCCAACCGGGATTCGTGGAAACTGGCTGGGATAGGGGAGCCTGTTGGTTTCGCCAAGTTTCAGCCAAAGGGCCCCAAGTGTTTTGGGATGGGTTCCAACCGCCGAGGGGTAGTGTTTGGATTGTTTCGGGCGGCTTGGGGCTCTGGTGCGATTGGGGGCCTGGATTTTGGGGTGTCGACCAATTATTAACTGTATTGGTCGGATTCGCAGGCGATCCCGCCCAATAAGGTGTTGGCATGACGAGTTGCCCCCCTGAGGGATCGCCCGTTCCGGGATTTTTGATCATTTTTTGAAGAATGGTTTCCAATTGATCCAGCTGTTGCCTGGTCGGATTCCAAGGGCCAGATCCTGTTTGGTTATTTGACACTGGTCCACCACTTGGGGTTTGCATATCACTTTCCAAGCCTTACACAAACGCACATACACCCCCTGAGGTCCTAACAGATTTGTCTAACCGATTCCATGTCAACTTTCCTTTGATTACCGGGGATGCCTTCCTGGAAGGACCGGAAAACCATCATTTGGCAAATGTCATGCGCATCAAAACGGGTGAATCCATCATCCTTTTTGATGGGTTGGGTAATTGGGCCCCGGCAATTCTCAAGCAGGTAGGTAAACGCTCCTCTTTGTTGGGGATCGGAGAAGTCCAATGCAAACTGGGTGTATTGCCATTTCATTTGACCATTGCCACAGCTTTGCCCAAAGGGGATCGGGAATCATTTTTGTTGGAGAAATTAACCGAGTTGGGGGTTCAGGAAATCGTGCCCCTTCAGACAAGCCGAAGCGTCGTTCATCCCAGGGATGCCCAATCCCGTCTGGGACGCTATTCCCTTGAGGCCTGCAAACAATGCGGGCGGAATTTGTTGCCGGTAATCCGTGAAATGACGACATTTCAGGATTTTTGCAACGAGGAGGCGGAAGGCGCCAGGTGGTTTATGCATCCAGGAAGTGATCCCCAATTGGGACCACTTTTATCACAGGGTTCGCGACCCACCAGGATTAGGGTTATGATCGGACCGGAAGGCGGCTTTTCCGACAAGGAGAGCGATGAGGCAACGACCAAAGGCTATAAAATCTGGTCATTGGATCCAAATATTCTCAGGATTGAAACGGCTGCAATTGCGGCCGCCGCGGGTTTGTCCGCGGTTTGGTCAAAATGCCACACGGATTAGTTCTGGATTTGGGCTGCTGAATTTTTCAGGACTTCATCCAAGGCGCCTAGAACGGCTTCTGGGGTACCCATCGCCCCCATTCCAAATTCGCCACAAGCCAGAACTTTTTCTACCGGCATGGTAATTTGTAATCTTGTTGCCGCAAGGTTGATGCTTTCACAGATGTTATTGGCGGATCTTGATGGCTTTCCGGGATCAACCGATTCCCAGCCATAAAGTTTGGCGAAAGCTTCCAAATGGGCGGCTGTAAAAGGGTGATTCCACATTCGGGTATTCATCGCCGGGGCAAGAACGATTGGTTTGCGAAAATCCCATGCCCGCACCAGGGATGTCAAAAGGTTGTCAGATAGCCCATGGGCAATTTTCGCCAGAGTATTGGCATCCAACGGAGCAATAACCAGCGAATCCGCCCAGTCACCCAGACGAATATGTGGAATTTCCTGCCCCCGTGAATAGCAGGTCCCAGGCCATTCCTGTTGATCGGTGACAAATTCGGTGGATATTTCCCTGAGTTCACCCATTTCCTCAGCCGTGAGGAAATATTGGGACGGCCCGGTGGCGGCGATAACCAAATCATGGCCCCTTGCCTTGATCGCCTTGGCGACCAAAATGGATTTTGTTGTTGCAACAGATCCTGTTAGGCCCAAAATGATTTTCGCCATGAAATTAGTCCTGGAAATTCTTTTTTTGAAGCGAACTGGCCAAAAATTGTTGTTCGATGAAATCCAGGATTTTGATTTGGAGAGTTTCCCTCGGAATATGAATGAAAAGCGGGGTTTGTCCATTAGGATCGGGACCAAAGACCAAAAGGGCTGAATCCCTATGGTTTTCCCAGGTGTTTGCCACAACCATATTGGATCCGTTATCCTGCAATGATCGTCGCGCGTGAAGCAATAGATTTTCCGGATCCGTTTCAAGTTTGAAAGAAACCAGGATTCCTTCGTAGTGCCACTCGGAGCGGATTTTTGCGAGGAGCCTTGGTGCCCGTTTCAATACGAGTCGAAGGCTTTCGAGATGTCCTGATATTTTTCCTGTTTTTGGGGAGTTGGTTCCCGGTGGATTTTTTTCGTTCGATTCCACATGATCCAAAACATAATCGGATACTGCGGCGGCATGGACCACCCCGGTTGGTTTGCCAACCCTGATTCCCCGCTCCAACAATTCCCCAAGTTCTTCCACCGTTTCAAAACGATTGACTACAAAAGGAAATTTCGTTTCGCAATACAGGCCCCGAGCCAAAAGCAGCTCAACTTTCCAACCCATCCGATGGGCGAGGTTTGCCAATTCCACTCCGGTTTTCCCTGTGGAACGATTCGTGATAACCCGAACAGCATCAACTGGTTCGCTTGTGCCTCCCGCGGTTATCAAAATGGATCGGTTCATGGCTCGACCCTGGTTTTTGCGGGATACTTTCCGGGAAATTCCGATACTCCCACCCGTGACATCGCCTCCATCATTTCCCAGTCGTAATCCCCCTGGATAGCCTTGAGTTTTTGCGACAATCCGCTGTTTTTTGCCTGTTGATTCTTATCCAGAAGATAGGCGTTAACCAGGTCCTTGCCACCGGGGTGAAGCCTCATGAGCCAATATACCCAGGCCCAACTTTCCCGATACTCTTCCCTGCCCATTTGACCGACCAGACTTAGGGATTCCAACCTTCCCAAATTGGGCTGACGCCCACCCACCCAATCGCGTTGAATATCTTCAAGGTGGGCCCGGTTTAGGCCAAGTGAGTTGGGCTCGTTTTCAAAATATTCCGCGATACCTTCATCGATCCAAAGGGGAACGGTTCCAAATGCTCCATGCAAAAGCGCATGGGTTAACTCATGACGAAGATCCTGTTCCATTCGATTGCTGCGCATGGTTAGGATTTGCATTTCCTCGCCAAGGCCAGCTGCCCTTTTTTTGGCAAAGAAATAGGCCCGCCTTTGGGGAAGATCAGGATAGGCCATTTCCATGTGTTCCCGAAAGGACTCCTTGTCCGAAAAAATGAAAACCTTCACCATTTTTTGGCTGGGAGGCACGGAGAGCTCTCGTGCCAATTCCATGGGCAACCCCTCAAGGGAATCAAAAACAATTTGATCCCCAGGTTGTTCTTCGTCCACATAGATCAGGAATTGGCCCAATCGCCTACGCATCTGGCTGGGAAGATTATCCTTTGCCCCAATACAGGAACGGACAACCGAGATTTGATTCTGGATGCTTCCTTTTTTTGCCGAAAGGCAACCTGAAATTATGGCCATTCCCAGCAAAGGTATTGGTGCAAAACAAAGAAACGCCTTGTTGGCAAAGAGTAGACTCATCTCCCGCCCTCTAACAAGACCGACTCAAAGACGCAATATGGGTTGTTCAAATCCTAGCCCAAAGGGCGGCCAGCCTTGATACGGGCCCGAATTCGCTGGGAGGAAAGATCCTGGATAAGGAGCCAATGGCGTTTCCAACCATTCGAGGAATATTGGTTCGCGGTCAGGAATCCTTTCAGGAATCGGAGCCGATCGGAGTGGGTGATGTGGGGCGAATCCCAAAAGCTTCCTGCCAGACGGGATAGATCCTTGGAACTCCGCATGGAATCGGTTTTTATCAAATGTCCCATGCCACCCAAATCAACCCAGTTGATTTCATTTTGAGAGTCAACCATTACATTTGCGGCTTTCATATCCCGATTATAAATTCCGCGCTGATGAAGGATTCTGACCGATTTTGCGAGTTTGCGAATCATCGCGCGCTTGGGAAGTAACTTACCGCCCTGATCATTGAGCCATTGATCCAATTGCAATGCTCCGGAAAGTTCCTCGGCCAGAAAAAAACTGCATCCCGAATAGGAATCGTGATACCATCCCAGAGCCTTGGGGGTTTGCAAAAGCCTGAGTCTTAGAGCGTTCGACCAATACCATTGCCTTTTCGCAGGATTGGCCCCGAAGAAACTTGCTAGCTTTTCTTTTAATCTTTTTTTGTGCGGAATAACCTTGATGACGATTCGGATTCCTTCTGCTGTGGTTTTATAGACCTGGGATGAGGGTGAGGATTTGATTACCGGCAACGGGTGCCTGGGAGTTCCCTGGCTGGAAAAAACATCCCAGAATTTTTTTACCAAATGATCATATCCCGCAAGGGCAACCCCGGTTTTTCCTTGGCCATTCAACATGGAGAATCGTCGATGTCCGGAATGGAGGCATAGTGGTTCCTGGCGCGCCCAAAATCGCTTTTGCAATTCAAGAGACTTCCGGGAAATGGCTATCCACCAGGTTTGAAATTCATCAAATCCGGATCTTATCAGGTAATTCCCGAGAATTCTGGCGAGTTCAATGGTTTCCAGGCGAAGGCTTCCCCACTGGGCCCATCTGGCAATATCCAGCGTTCGCTGCGCTTTTGTGATATTCCCGAGTCGGATCGGGTTGTGGAGATCAATTATCCGAAGATCAAGGGAATCGCCAAGCACAAGGATGTTGCCGGGGTGCGGATCGGGGTGAAGCAATCCGCATTCGTGCGTTTGGGCAAGCAAAATGCCAAAATTCCTGCAAATCCTTTGCCTTGATTGGGAATCAAGGATTCGCCAGGATGTTTTCCAAAGTTCCTCCAGGGTTTTGGAATCCTCAAGTGTCCTTGTGTACAGGACACTTGGACCAAAGATTCGGGATTCCTCCGCCCATGCCAGAGGTTCAAGGCTCCTGACCCCGGCTTTGTCAAGTTCGCGGAGCACGCAAAATTCCAACTGAGATTTGCAAGGGCGAAGAAATCGCCTGAATTTCGCCCGCAGGTTGTGGAGATAATTGGTTTTGGCATGAATATCGACACCTTCGGCCAATATCCGTTCCACAATTCTGTGTCGACCTTTTTTGATTACCTTTGCGCATTTCTGATTTTTTAAAAGGTGATCTGCGATAACCATCTTTTCCGATTCAGAGGCCTCCCCCGCAAATTCCACTTTCCAGCCCGCGACCCGCATGATTGATTTTCCTTGCCATTCACCGGCCTTGGCTCAGGTGTTGGGCATTTTTCCGATTTCGGAAAGTACCTTGCGCCATGTTTGGTAACCTGCCGCGATGGAATACCTTTCCTCCACCAGCGCCCTGCCCGCCTGTCCCATTTCCCGGGATTTGTCAGGATTGTCTCGCAACCAGCGAATCGAATCCACCCATTCCTCGGGTTTTGTGCACAAGAAACCATGGACCCCCGGCGTAATCATTTCCAGGTGAACCCCCACCGGATTGGCAATCACCGGAAGTCCGGCCGCCATGTACTGGAGCACCTTTAAACCACACTTGCCCCGACTCCATGGGTCATCGGGAATCCAGCTAATTCCGACATCCGAGGAAGACAAGTCAAACGATTCTGTAGCTTTGGACCAGGTTTTTTCATCCACCCGAATGGAATCGAATTTTGGAAAACGATCACAAATAACCCTAAGAACCGAATCCTTAACCTCCCGGCCAACAATATTCCATGTGGAGGATTGTGATTCGATCCCCTGAAGGGTGCTGGAGGAGCCAATCCATGCCAAATAAAAGGGTGTTCCAGGGTCTCGTTTTCGAATATTTATTGGGTATAAACCGGGATTGATGCAGGTCGGAATCACGAAGGTTCGCGAAACACCACGAAATTCGGAGGCGCGATCCGCAAGATAGTGATTTCCGGCAATGACCGCATCCGAGGTTTCCATAACCGCCTGAAACCGGGATAGCCTTTTGCGATCATAAAACCCCTTGGGGTGGTAGGAATCCCTAAGGAAGACCGCATCATCAAAATCAAAAAGCAGGTGGTTTACCCTTTTGCGCAGCCATCGGGTTTGCCAAACGGGAAGCAACTTCCTTTGAAGGATCAGGTTGGTCCCCTTGAGGCCGGAAGCCATTTTGATTCGGCCAAGGATCCCCTTGGGAATTTCACGCACCGCAAGTGGGCCATTCTGGTTGAGGAATGCCTCGGCAAAAGGTGTTATGCGATAGCGCACACAAACATGATCTGGCGATTCAACCAAGGCCAACCAACTCAAAAGGAATCCTCCCTGATTGTCGAAAATTTTGCGCCTGGATAACCAGGCTCCTGACCCGGGTTACCTGGATCGCCTGTCACCCTTGGTGTTACCGTCCATTTTTCCCCGCCGTCCACCCTGGGATCTGCTTTTCATTGCCCGGCTAATTTCACGGGAAGCTTCGGCCTTTTTTAAAGTCTCACGCTTGTCGTGGAGTTTTTTCCCTTTTGCCAAGGCAATACGGACTTTCGCGATCCCATTCTTGAAATAAAGCTCCAAAGGAACCAGTGTCAGGCCTTTTACGGTGACCCTTGAAGAGATGTCCGAGATTTCGCGGCCATGAAGGAGCAACTTTCTGGCGCGTTTGGGTTTATGATTAAGTTGGTGCCCCATGACATATTCGGGTATTTCCGCGCCATGAAGCCATACTTCATCATTTTCAACACGGGCAAAAGCCTGATGGATGTGGCTGGGATTTTCCCGAAGACTTTTTACCTCGGTGCCGGTCAAAACGATTCCACACTCCCAGCTATCCAGGATTTCGTACTGGTGTAGGGCTTGCCGGTTACGAGCCAGCGTTTTGATGCTGGCGCTTTCTTCTTCCTTCTTCCCGGGCTTGGATTTGGACAATTCCTTGGCCCTCCCCTTCCTAGGAGCAAGACGGGGACAAGTCCTCGCCACGGCCGCCAATTTCATAAGTGCGATTCGATCCCCCGGTTTCAACCGGAGCATTCCCAAGTTTTTGTTTCAAGGCAGCCGCCAGGGATATCTGATAGAGTCCGGTACCAACCTCCGTTGGATATTCCCCATTGATGCAAGCCATGCAAAGGTCCTTTTCAGGAAGGCCAATCGCACGGGGAATACTGGAAAGAGGGAGATAAAGAAGGCTGTCCGCCCCAAGATCATTTGCCATTTTTGCCAAGGCCTCAACACTGGGTGTTTTGCCTTGGAAATATTTGGGGGCAAAAAGCTCCCCGATGGTCGACATGTCAATCCCGTAAAAACAGGGGGCGACAATGGGAGGACATGCCACACGGACATGAATCTCACTGGCTTTGCCACGGACTTTCAAATCCCGAAGCAAGGCTTTCATTGTTGTGCTTCTGACAATGGTGTCCTCAATTAAAAGTACGCGCTTCCCTTCCAGAACTTCCCTCAGGGGCGTGTACTTGAGCTGAACCCTTTCAGCCCGGTTTTGTCCCTCGATAAAGGTTCGCCCGACATATCGGTTGCGCATAAGTCCCTCCACAGAAGGAAGGCCCAATTCGTGGGCCATTGCATCTGCGGCGGCTTTTGCCGTGTCCGGCACGGGTACAATCACAGTATCCTTGTCGAGCGGAACCAGCCCCAAATCCCTCTCCTGGCGAGCCAACTCCTTGCCAAGGGTTGCCCGGGACTGATAAACGCTTTTCCCATCCAGATTGCTTGCGGCGTTCGCAAAATAGATCCACTCGAAAAAACAGTGGGAACGATTCACCGTCTTTGTCAACTTTTGGTGTCGCATTTCCCCGTTTTGGATGATGATCATTTCCCCGGGTTCCATGTGGTGGATCTCGGAGAATCCCAAATTAAGAAGTGCCACGGATTCGCTGGCAGCGGCAAACAAAGGGCCATCCATGGCCCAGCACAATGGTCGGAAACCATTGGGGTCCCGCAGAACAACCATATCGCCTACCGCGTTCAGGAAAACGAGGTTATAGGCGCCATCAAATTTTTCGGACAATTTGCTAAATACTTCACCAAGGTCCGGTGCATGATCAAAGGACCTGCTCAGCGCATGGCTGAGATAATGCATGATGATTTCGGTGTCGGTATTTCGGGTCAGGTGGTAATCGGTTTGGGAGAGCAACTCGTCCCGGAGATGGGTATAGTTCGCAAGTTGACCATTAAATGCGAAGGAAAACCATTTCCATTTGCAGCCATGGTATCGCTCGAAGGGCTGGGCATAACGGCGATCATTTGCGCCACAAGTCGCATATCGAACATGTCCAATGGCTGCCCTGCCACCATATTCCTTCATCAGGGATTCGTATTTTTCATGGTGATTGAGGCGAAAAGCTTCAATAACAGTCCCGATTTGCTTGTGAGTGTCGAGGATTTTTTCGCGTTCGGGATTAAAACTGCTAAAACCAGCCGCCAATTGGCCCCGATTTTGTAGATCCAAAAGCATTCTGGGCATTAACCGGGAAACCTGGTCCGGCCCGGCCGCAGGTGCAAGTTTGGAAAAGCCCCGATGGGGAAGATGGTATAAGGCGGCAATACCGCACTCGTGTTTTGGCTTGTCGTCCCATTCGTCTGTTATGATCGGGGACATTCCCAAAACACCCTCAAGGCCCAATCTACTACCGCGAAAAGGGACCTTCCCTGTTCACGCAAGCTTATCCTATGATCCGACAAAGTCCGGCCCAATCCATCTCGGACAACTTTGTGTTTCCTGCCAATTTCCTGATTGGGAAAAGCTGACTTCACCATGAGAGAATTCTGCTTATTTTTCCCAAATTGCCCCAACTAAAATTGTTAAGGCAATTTTTAGATCGGGGCACATTGTGCCCGGTGTCTCAGGAAATGATCCGCCAGGACCAAGGCAATCATTGCCTCCCCCATGGGTATGAATCGGGGCAAAAGGCATGGGTCATGGCGTCCCTTGGTGAAGATTTCGGTTGCTTCACCCGCCTGATTTACGGTGGCCTGATTTTGGGCCAGGGAACTCGTGGGCTTTACAGAAGCACGACAAATAATGTCCTCGCCACTTGAGATACCCCCCAACATTCCCCCATGGCGGTTTGATTTGGTTCCCACGGGAGGTTTCCTTCCCGGGTGAGGCTGGAAAAGGTCATTGTGATGGCTACCTCGCATGGAAGCTGCAGCAAATCCGCTTCCGTATTCGAATCCTGTTACCGCGGGTAGCGACAAAAATGCTTTTGCCAAATCCGCCTTCAGTTTGTCAAAAACTGGCTCACCCCATCCGGCCGGGACTCCGGTTGCCACGAACTGGGCAGCCCCCCCTATGGAATCGCATTCTTTTCGGATTTCGTTGATTAGCTGTTCCATTTTGGAGGCAGTTTCCAAATCCGGGCAGCGGGCTATATTCGACTCAACCATCTCAAGGGTTATGGCCCCCGGATCCGGCGCCCTCCAATGGATGTCTCCAACCTGACATACCCAACCCAACACCGATACGCCTTGGGTCTTTAATAGTTTTTTTGCAATAGAACCCGCGGCAACCCTGCAAATCGTTTCACGGGCGCTTGACCTCCCTCCGCCACGGGGATCACGAAATCCAAACTTGGCATCAAAGGTGAAATCCGCATGGCCGGGCCGATATTTGGTTATGTTGTCGCCATAGTCCTGGCTTCTTTGATCCGTGTTCCTGAAAAGTAATCCAATGGGCGTTCCATCGGTTTTGCCCAGATAAACGCCCGAAATGATTTCCGGAAGGTCCGCTTCCTGGCGTTGCGTGGTCAATTTGGATTGGCCAGGTCGCCGCCTGTCCAGGTCCGGAAGAAGGTCTTCCACCCCCAAAGGCAGGCCGGGTGGACAGCCATCCACAATGGTCACATAACCCGGACCGTGGCTTACACCCGCGGTGGTCACACGAAACAGTTCGCCAAAAGAATTTCCAGCCATAGTTGGTATCCTATTTCCAGGATCCCCCTGTAATGAGGGGAATTGGCTAAAATTCTTGCAACGCTTTCCAATTTCATTTTGTGGCATGGTCTTTTTGCCACCAAACTTCCCTTGGGAGTCTCCCTTTGTCATCCCTGATTGATTTGCGCAGCGATACGGTCACACTTCCCACGGCTGAAATGAGAAAGTTTATTTGCGAGGCTTCCCTGGGTGATGATGTTTTTGGCGAGGACCCTACCATCCTTCAACTTGAGGAGGAAACCGCTCGGCTCCTGGGGCATGAGGCTGCGGTATTTATGCCTTCGGGCACCATGTCGAATCAGATTGCCATCCGGGCCCATACCCAGCCCGGTGACGAGCTCTTATGTGAGGAAAATGCACATATTTTTGTGTGGGAGGCTGGTGGTCCGGCTATCCATTCGGGGGTTACTTGTCGAACTGTTCCCGGTAGGGCCGGAATATTGTCGCTCGAGGATCTTGAGGGGAAAATTAGGCCTCAAAATGACCATTACACCCGCAGCCGATTGGTCTGCCTTGAGAATACCCACAATCGCGGGGGTGGGAGTGTTTTTCCCCTTAGCGAAATTCGTCGCATTGGAAATTGGGCTAGGGAAAAGGCTGTCTCTTATACAC
>CAWUOD010000018.1:0-15089 GCA_963923115.1 uncultured Singulisphaera sp. | reverse complement strand
CTCTTTCTTGTCGGGAGCCACACACATCACGGCCCCGCCATGGAAAGCGAACAGGGCGCGGCATGGCCGGAGTGGAAAGCCTGGCATGAACAGTTGGAAGCCTCATTGAATCAGGTGATCGCGGAAGCCGCAAAAAACCTGACGGAATGCACGATCCGAATCGCCGCGGAAGACACCGCGCTCAACCGCAATCGCCACGACAAGGGGGCCAATCCGCCACGCGATGGGCGACTCACCGTTTTGGTCGTTGATTCACGGGAGGGAAAACCCCTGGCCCGGGCTGTCCACTTCGCGGCGCACTCGGTTCTTACACCCGGGACCGACCTGCGATTTGGCCCCGATTGGCCTGGTGAGATGGCCCGAATTTTGGAGGATCGCGAAAAAGCCCCAGTCTTGTTCCTTCAGGGTGCGGCTGGGGATCTTTCCCCCAACATGGGCGGGGCTATCGCTCGGCAAGGGGCGTCCGCCTTCGACCCAACGGCGCCAACCTGGAAGAACTTTGGCTTGGGTATGGCAAATAAAGTCGCGGAAATGGTCCCCCAGGCCAAAATCCAAAATCCCGGAGCCCTCCTTGGCCATCGGGAAAAAATTCACCTCCCCGTTCGATTGGATACCCGAAACCCATTTTTCCGTCTTACCCTCGGCCGGGCGTTTTATCCCGAATTGGTCGTCCATTACGAGCGGGAATACCGCGAAGGAATCACAACACCCCTGGAGGTGGCATTACTGGGCCCGGGACTTGGTTTTGTGGGAATAGCCGGTGAACCTTTTTGCGGTCATGCCCTCGAGCTTCAAAGGCGATTCCCCTCCGCCAAAGTTTTGACACTGGGTTATTGCAACGAGTACCACCAATATTTCCCGACCATAGAAGCCATGGCCAAAGGGGGCTACGGAACGGAGCCTTATATCGCCTCGGCGGGCGCGGGATCGGGCGAATTTTTGTTCAATAGGGCACTATACAACCTGTACAAATTGTCAGGTGCCATTTTGCCGGGAATCCCCACCGAAAGCGGGCCATTTAAAGTATTAAATGATTGACAATCCAATACCTTAAACCGTAGAATTCATATGGGTATTTGTGCGCAACCAGTCAAATCTAACCTGGTTTGCGCTCCATGGATGGCTTGCATAAGTTGGTTCCGGAGGAACCGAACGGACTTTGTCTCTGCTTTGGTACTTTCCAAAGTTCAGGTCAGGGCAAAGTTACGGAGACAACATGAATCAGGGTCCTGATAAGGACGAAACCCTGAACCCAGGCATAAAGTTTGGGTCCGCTGATGTTGCGACCACCCATGCCCACCAAAATCCCCGTCCCGATGCCGAAATTCCGGTGTCCACGAACGAAGATCGCCCCACCGTTGTCTCCAAAAAAGGCGGGGCGGATCCCTCCACCCCAAGCAAGACCGGGATCGCCGCCCTTCTTAAAGGGGCCAAACTGGCTCACTTCGAGTTAATCAGCCCGCTGGGATCAGGCGGAATGGCGGCTGTGCTGCTGGCCCGTGACACGCAACTTGACCGACAGGTCGCCCTAAAAATTTTACCGCCTGACAACGCCGCCGATCCGGAAAGTATTTTGCGCTTCCAACAGGAGGCGCGCAGCGCGGCCAAACTCGATCACGACCACATTGTCCGGGTCTTTTTTTGTGGAGAGGATCAGGGACTCCACTTTATCGCGTTTGAATTTGTCGAAGGTGAAACGCTCAAGGCGCTCCTCGACCGCAAGGGACGCATCGGCGAGGACGAGGCCCTGCTTTATCTTGAACAGTTGACTCTCGCCCTAGATCATGCATCCCAGCGGGGAGTTGTCCATCGGGATATCAAGCCATCCAACATCCTCGTCACGCCCAACGGCAAAGCGAAGCTTTTGGATATGGGGCTGGCACGGTCTTTTGGTCCCCGGGACAACGGATTGACCCAATCCGGCGTGACACTTGGCACTTTTGATTACATTTCGCCTGAACAGGCCCTTGACCCGCGCAAGGCCGATCCCCGAAGCGATATTTATTCGCTCGGCTGCACATTTTACCACATATTAACGGGCAAATGTCCTGTTCCGGACGGCCCGCCCGCGATGAAACTGGCCCACCACCAGCAGGTGACTCCCCGGGATCCCCGCGAGATGGTTCCAGAACTCGATTCGCGGGTGGTTCGGCTGCTCGCCGACATGATGAGCAAGGATCCCGCCCAGCGTCCCCAAACCGCCAGGGATCTGCTTGATCGCGTGGCAAGCATTCGCGCCCAGGCTCCCTCCACCCGTCGTTTCTGGCAGTCCGCCAAATCCGTGTGGCCTGGCCTCACCGGCACCATCAGACGGGATGGTTCCGCCCGGCTGGCCGTGGGAAGCCTGGCTTTGGCGCTTCTGCTTTTTGTAGGGGCGCTCGCGGCGAACAGCCTTTTGAACCGTCCGATCATTGTCAATGAAGGGGAAACTCCCGGCTCCGAGACCCCCTCTGCCAGGAGAAACGCCGCGGAGGTTCGCGCCAAAGTCGCGAGATGGCAACCCCTTGTCCCCCGTTTGGCGGATTTGAACGAGTGGCTCGCTGTCCAGCAGTCGACATCCGAGCTGGAATTAATCCTTAATGGGGACCTGGACCTCTCGGGTTCGGACAACCCGAAATCCAGTCCGGTTATCCAGGCCAAAAGGGTCACCATTCGCGCGGCGGATCCCTCGCGGCCCGCGCGAATCCTTCACCGCCACCAGGGTTCATCGAACACAGTTGGGGAAAATATCGTCGGTTTGGGAATCGAGGCGGAAACCATAGAGATTATGGATGTCCACTTTGTCATCGATGCGCGAATGGCAAACGACAACATGGAGGCGCTGCGTCTGCGGCCCCGTCGTGAGGCGCACCTTCGGAGATGTGTTTTCCAACAGGCCCGTGCCTCGAGGGATGATCGCCATCGACTCGCGTCGCTGCATCTCGACAATCCCGACAACTCCGAGCCGATTGTTCGTCTGCAGGAGTGTGTGTTCCTGGGATTTGGTGATCTGGAATCGCAGATTCTTCCCGGTGGGGGTGAGCGTCTTTCCCTTCACGATGCGAAAGCGGGTGGACAGGACGCCATCGTCCGGACAGGCGATCTCGACTTGTACCTGGAGCAATGCGCCATTGGCCCGCACTTGCGCCTGATCACGCTTGGAGCCGCTTCCGGGCGCCAGGAGACAGCGTTGCGAATGACCCAGTCGACGGCGATTTTGGGTCCAAAGTCGGAATTTTTCTCCATAGACCCGATGGCCCATCCCGCGATAAGCCTCGGATACTCCTTGGTGGCCAGGCTGGATGAGGCGCGCCCCGAAAGTCAAAAGTCGCAAGCCACCCTGATCCGGATCCTTGGCCAAGCCGGCCAATTGACCTTCCGCGGGGTGGAAAATCGCTATCACCGGATTGATCGGTTCCTTTCGGAAGATGGGGCCCCGCAAGTAGCCCACCTGGATCAGTTTCGCAACACATTGGCATTGAGGGCCCTGGGCGAGGACGACTCCCGGACCCTTGAAGAGACTCCCTGGCGAAATCCGGGCGCGATTGACGGCCTATCGCTCGAAATCAACGAAAACAACAAGGCCGAAGCGATGCACCTCCAGGCCGAACAGATCGCGGGCATTTTTGCCGTGAAGGATCGTGTTCGCGACCTTCGCCCCGACGACAACCCGACCAATCGCCTGGTGGGCGCGGAGCGGTGCGCAAGTATTGACTACCTTGCCGAAAAACTCCCTCCGATTGAAACCAAAGGCGCCGTCGCCCAAAAAACGATGGACAAAGCCAACGGCAAAACAAGGATCGTCGACCCGGACAAGGATGATCCAAGCAAGGGGGTTTACTCCACTCTCGAACAGGCGATCGTTTCCAGTCGCCCGGGCGACGAGATCCTGATACGCCATCAGGGGGCCCTGAAGACCCGTTCGGTTCGCCTGGATGATCCGGAGCAATCCCTGGTGATCCGGGCCCACCCCGGTTACAGTCCGATCCTCACACTCCAGGCGGCGCCCGAGGAAAACGCCAGTCTTTTCCGGCTTGACGGGGCCAGTCTCCGTCTTGAGGAACTCGAGTTCGCGCTCGAGGCGGGACAAAACGGGCTCAAAAGCCTTTCCCTTGCCACCCTGGCCCGACCGGGGACCCTTTCGCTCAAACGCTGTTCGGTGACGCTCGACCCCGCGCGCAAATCGCTCCCAATGGCTTTGGTGACCATGCTCGACACCCAGGGTCTCATGCGGATGGAGGAGATGGATCACCGCCATTGGCGCATCGATATGGATCAAACGGTTATTCGGGGCGCGGGAAATGTGCTTACCAATCCGGTGGGTCGCCCTGTGGAACTCGATGCCCGGCAAAGTCTTTTCAGCCTTGACGGGTCTGTTTTGGCGGTTGACTCCCCCGCGACTTCCACCCCCGGCACACAGCGGATGCAAGAGGGTGCCGATGGCGTGTTGCTGAAGTGGACCCACAACACATCATGGCTTTCCGGCCCATTTTTGAGGCTGCACTCATTGGGTGGGCAACTGGCCCCCCCAGTCTCCGCCAAGGTCAACGATTCCCTTGTGGCCATGGCTCCAGGCAAGACCCTTATCCGGATGGAGGGCGTTCCCGGCGATGCCCCCATGGACAAGCTTCCTGAAAAACTCCATTGGGAAGCCTCGGGGAACACCTATGCCAACCTGAGCGACATGATGGAAGCCACGGGTCCGGATTCCTCGCTCTCCCGGAAAAGCCTTGGAGGAAACCTTTGGGTGAGCGCCTCAAGGGAGCAAGCGCCCCGTTGGCTCGCGACTCTCGATCCCCCCGGCCAAACCATGATGATGACGGCCATCCCCTTCACGCGCTGGACCCCTCGCGACCTTTTGGCATGGAAATCCCTCGCCTCGGGCGCGGACCTCGATTCGCTTCCGAGCCCAACGACCATTTCCCGGCGCCGGGACTAATTTCTTTTATTGTGGGTCGTTTTTGTTTTCTTTTGGGATCCTGATTTCGCCTGGGTCATCGCATCGCCGGCTCCCGTCGGGCCTCAGGGGTGGATGTCCCTTGTGCTTTCTGGCTTCCTGACATTGGGCGTCCCCAGCGACCAGCACCCGGCATACCCTTGGTCGGGTCTCATAAATGGTGCATGACCCACCCTCCCCCAAAAAGGGACAGGCTTCCAGGAAAGGCAACGGAAACAGCCTTAGCGAAAAACGCCCATCATCGAGGTGCTCGGCCAATTGTCGACCCTCGGACCATATCCGTGGTTCCCGCCGCGCATCTTCGGGGCTGGCGAATATCGAATAGGTTTGGCAGCAGGCGCCGCAAAGATCGCATGTGAATTGATCGGCTGGGGTGAATTCGCTCATGGATTTTCATCGGAAAACAAAAAAAGCCGACCTGCCTGAGAGTGTCCCTGGAAAATGCCTCGTCCCCATGGCATCTTCCTCTCTTTTGGCAGATCGGCAACAGTATCATAGCCGCTAACCGGTTTGCAATTCTGAAGAAAGGCTTAAAACCAAAACTCACCTTTCGTTTCAGTTATGTTTCGATTTTTATCTGGACTTGAGTCCGAACCAGGTTGAAGGAGTGTAAAGGCCATCTTCGCCCCGCACCCACATTCTTCCAACCCATAATCCGGGAGAAACTTCACGGATTTCATCCCTGGCCTTGTCGGCAAACGATGTCGCCCGGCCCTGATAACCCTGATAGTCAAGAATCACGGCCTGCTCCCCATCAGTCAGGGATTCACCCAAACGCATACCAGCCGTGATGACTTTGGCCCCAGCGACCCGGTTTTTCATCAGGCCATTGTCGCCTTCCAGGGCCTTTCCCCTCCAAAGGAGTCCAAATGCCCGGCCCTCAACCCGGCTAAGGGTTTTGCCTGGATCAAAAAAAACCAGCCCCCGCGTCGTCGCGTTGGGAAGGTGATCCGGCCTGGGCGCGGAACGAAACAGCCCGTCAAGCGTCGCCGAATCGAGCTTCGCCAGGTCCGCCAGGGTTGTCGGGTTTTGGGCCCAAAGCTGATTCCCGGACAAGAAACCCGCAATCACACAAAGAAACAAACCATAAGTCTTTTTCACAATCCGCTCCGTTTGATGTGGTCAGTCGAAACCCATAACCCAAAGAAAATTTCAGACACCAAAAAGAGGGCCTATGCCGCGCCGCCTGAAATGTGCGGGAGCACATACGGCCCTTTCGGAATGACTCCGATTTTGGCTTCCGGTCCATGGAGGGAAACCGCTTCCGCAAGCGCCTCCTCGACGGTTGCCCTCCATTCGACATGGCACCCGGAAAGCTCTTCGGCTCCCAACCCGCCAGACACGACAACCACCCGGCATCGCGACACGACTTTGGCGAGCTCCTCGAGTTGCCATTGATCCATGACAAAGTAGTCCGTTTCCCGAATCCGCTTTTTGAACTCGACAAGGTCGGGATTTTCACGGAGGACCTGCTGGAATTCCGGGCTGCCAATACCCTCGGAAAGACTCGCCGCAAGGATGATCGTGCCGCCTTGCCTCATTACAGGCAGCGCGCCTGTGAGCCCCTTGACCGCCTGGTAAAAGGTTGTGTCCAGGGGATACCCAGCCGAACTGGTCACCACGATATCCAACGGCTCCGATACACCCACCCGGACAACACTCTCCACAAAGCGGACCCCGGCGCGCCAAGCTTCGATCATGTCGCCTGCTCCCAGCCAGGTCACCTTGCGATTGCCATCGATGCAAACATTGACAATGAAATCGCAACCGGCCGTCAAGGCAATGAGCGTGTTCTCCTCGTGAATCGGGTTCCCCTCGAGGATCCCGCAATCGGCTTTCGGGTGCTCGATGAATTTGGGTCCATGCCAAACCTTCACGGTTTCCAGGCCAACGATGCCCGGACAAATCACCTTGCGACCACCAGAATACCCCGCCATCAGGTGGGGCTCGATCAGGCCCGTGGTGATCCGGAGGTCCGATTCGATATAGCGCGTGTCAATCCACATGGGCACACCACGCTTGGTGGTGCCCAAATAGGTCTGCTCCTCCATGACGGCGCCATGATGATTTTCAATACGATAATTTTGATAAACAAAAGTGCCTACCAATTCCTCCAGTTCGGCTCCCTCATTGGGGCGGTGCATTCCGGTTGCCACCAGGATCAGGATTTTGTTTCGCGGGATGCCCGATTCCTCCAGAATGGCCAGAAGCGGGGGAAGGATAAGGGAGTTTGGAACCGGCCGGGTTATGTCGCAGACCAGAACACATGCGTTTTTGCGCCCCCTGGCAATCTCTCTTAGGGGGGGGGTTCCGATTGGGTTTTCCAAGGCTTTCAGGAGGGTCGCTCCCGGGTCGGCCAGGGGAGTCGCGGGATGGATCGATAGCGGCCCTACAATCCCATCATCCGGCAAAGTCACCTCGAGTCCTGTTTTGCCGTAATCGAGCGTGACTTTCATTGCGATTTGCTCCCCATTTCGCCCGATTCTGGCAACATTTGGATCAATCATACCTCACAATCCCCGGCAAAGACTTCCAAATGACATCATGTTTGCGATCCGCATTGTAAAATGGCTCTGAGGAGATGGCAAAATGTCGAAACGACCCCCGAAAACAGCGGTTGTGGCCTTCAAGGTCGATACCGCCCTTGCGGATTTGCTTAACAAGCTTCCCAACAAAAGCGCATTCATCAGAAAGGCCATTGAATCCATGCTGGGTGTGGCCTGCCCCCTCTGTCATGGAAAAGGCGTCCTGCCCCAGGGGATCCACAACCACTTCGCCCCCCTGATCGCTCACGCCAAACTAACCCAGTGCGAAAGTTGTGGAGACAAACTCGAATTGCCTTTGGAAGAAGGGGACTTGAGCCACCTGAGTCGCAACCGCCTGGAGCAATTTTTCCTGGGTGGCCCGCTTTACTGCGACCCCTGTTTTGAGAAAACACCAAGTTGTGATGATTGCGGTTGGCACATCAACCCGGAGGAGGCCGAAGAACACCACCGCAAAGCACATCCTCACTCCCACGACTGATTGGAAAAACGGATCCAAAATTGATCGGCAAGGTTTGTGATTTCCAAAGAAAAAGCGCCGGAGATTTCCTTCGGCGCTTTGTTTTTTGTCAGGCGGATCTGGTCGGAAGATTGATCCTGAACAGGGTTCCCTGTCCATTTCCCTAACCTGGTGGAGCACTCGCATAACCGAGATTCTGGGAGTTCCTCTCACCGGATTTCTTTTGGCTGTTGGCTTGTTGCACGGCTTTTTTCACAGCCGCCTGGTAGGCAAATTGGTTGCGAATGTTTTGCTGAACATCGCCCATCATCCGGCTTTGCTGGATAGTGGCCTGATTCGCCATGGCATTGCGCATCATATTCATTTGCAGCATTTGCTGGGTTTGGGCGGTCATGTTTTGGCCCCCCATTCCCGGTCCGCCCATGCCACCGCCACCACCTTTGCCCATTCCCTTACCCATACCCCCTTGACTCATTCCCGAGGCCATACCGCCTCCGCCGTGCATGGGACATCCGCCCATACCGCCTTGGCCCATGCAACCTTGGCCCATGCCGCCTCCGCCTTTACCCATTCCGCCACCCATGTGGTCGGCCTTAAGTCCGGCGAAAGGCATGCAAACAGCCCCTGCTGCAGCCAGCACCATCCATTGGAATTTCCTAACCATCACCCACCCTCCACTCTACTTCGAAGGACGGGGCGGCACCATTTGTCGCACCCATATGGATACTACGCAGTCCAAATGAAAATCGGTCGGAGAAAATAATGAGAAATGGATTTTTGGATCCGATGTAAGAAAGAAATATTCGGGAAACAAATCCCTTTCACACAATCGAAGGGGAATGGACAGAAAAGCACGAAAGGAAATGGGAATGAATCCCCTTTCGTGCTTTTTTTGATGAAAAATACGAAAAAAAACGGCTGTCCATCCGCCCCTTATTTGAGGTCGGCATCCTTTTCCCCATCGGCTTTCCGATAAAGGCCCGTGGGAATCAAAATTTCCCTGGGGAGTTTCTCCCCATTGCGGTATTTGCCAATCGATTCAACGGTGATTTGCGCGATCTTTTCGGGGAATTGGATCGGGTCAGCATAGATCTTACCCTCTTTTATTGCCTGCTTGCCTTCTTTTTGACCATCGAAGCCGATGATCAACACCTGGGTTTTGCCGGCTTTTTCCAAGGCCGCGCGGCAACCCAGCGCGGATGGGTCATTGATGCAGAAAATCGCGGCGATATCCGGAACCGCCTGGAGAATGTCCTCGGTCCCACGCGCGCTCGGTTCAGGCAATCCGTTACCGGGCAACTTTCGAATAATCTGGATGCTTTTTGAGGGGTTTTTGGTGTTGTGGTCGTTGATGGTCTCCTCGAAACCCTTCACCCGAAGAATGCAGGATTCCGCTTCAGGATAATCCAGGATGGCAATTTTGGAAGCTTTCCCACCAAGGGCCTCGATCATTGCTTTTCCCGCCTGGCGACCCCCTTCGAGGTTATCTGTGGCAATATGACAGGTTACTGCATCCTTGGCTTTGGGATCGGTACAACCTGTGTCCGCTGTAAACACGGGAATACCAGCCGCTTTGGCTTCGAGGATTGCCGGGCCAATTGCCATGGCATCACGAGGACAAAGGACGATCGCGGCCGCCTTTTTGACAATAAAATCCTTGACCTGATTGCTTTGCCGGGCCGGATCCATTTCCGCGCTAACCACAATGGCTTCAAGTCCCGCTTTTGCGGCTTCCGCGGAAATGGTGTCGCCTATGGTTTTGAAAAACGGATTGGTCAGATTCATTACCGAAACGCAAACCACGCCCTTCGAAGCTTTGGATTGGGCTTTTTCCCCCGTGCCGTTTTTTTGGGGAGGCTTTTCCGACGAACACCCTCCCAGAAGAGGAAGACCAAGCAGGCAAAACGCGCCAAGGAGCCGGTTAAAAGAACGACAGGTTAAGGTATTACGAGTCATGGAGAAGTCCCAAACAGGGGAAAAACCAGGAAGAAGACAAACGGGCCTATACTGGCAAACTATGACCTCATGAAGAAAAATGCGACCCACACAACATGGAAGCAACGCCCAAATCAATCAACCTTGTTATCTCCAAGGTCCGTCACAATTCGCCGAAGGGCCCAACCCGGCAAAAGGTTGAGCAATTTGATAATCCCGACTGTGATAAAAGGGAAATTGTAGACTTCCCTTCCCCGGGCTATGGCGCCAAGCATAATCCTGGAAGCTTTTTCCGGGGACATGACTCCGGGCATGGGGCCATGATTTCCCGCGGTCATCGGTGTCGTGATGAATCCGGGACACAAGGTGGTCACTATGATCCCCTTGTTGCGAACCTGTTCCCGAAGGGATTGGGTATAGGAATTTACCGCCGCCTTGCTCGCGCAATAACCTCCCTCGCCACCAAAAGAGATGTAGGCGGCGAGGCTCGAAATCGCCACAAGTTGGCCTTTTTTGCGTTCCAGCATTCCCGGAAGGACCGAGGCGAAAGAATGAACCACTCCAAGGGTGTTGGTCCGGATCATGGCCCCAACCTCGCGAACATGCGCCTGTGCCTCAAGGGGACTGGGTACGCCGACACCGGCGTTGGCAATCATCACATCGGTCGGACCCAGAACGGATTCCAGTTGACCCACAGCGGCCTGGACCTGATCCCAATCGGCGACATCGGCGCCGGCAATGTGGGACCGGCCACCCAATCCACGGATTTCTGAAGCCAATTCTTCGAGGATTTGGGTTCTCCGGGCCATCAATCCCACTTTTGCTCCCGCTTTCGCCAAATCAAGTGCCATGGCCCGGCCAATGCCGCTGGAAGCACCTGTCACAATGACGGTTTTGCCGCCAAACCCGATGCTACCCATAGTGCCTCTCCTGCCCTTGTGATTTTATTTGCCCAATTCATGCCATGGTCAATATGATATCCCAAACCGGAATTAGGGAAGATTCGCACAGGTCACGGGAAATGGATGACCCTCTCTCGAGCCTCTCATCGCAATTGATGCAAGCCACAATGGTGCGGTATTACCACCGCCTCATTAATGACTTTCCCAATTTGCACATGAAAGATCTGACCCAACAGCAATCCGGACAGGGTCGACAAATCTGTCTTGAGGGTCGCTGGGTCACCAACTTTGGCTCAGACAGTTTTCTTGGACTCGACAAACACCCTGCTGTGCTTGAGGCCCTTGAGAGGGGCGTGCGCAAGTGGGGATCACACAATGGCTGTTCCCGCGCATTTTCCAGCGTCGAGGCCAACGAAATCGCCGAAGAGCGTCTCGCTTCCTGGCTGAAGGCCCCTTCCGCCCTGATTTATCCGTCGGTCACCCTGACCAACCTCGGCGCCCTGCCCGCCCTGTTGACCCGCCATGATGCGCTTGTTGTCGACCAGTACGCCCACAATTGCATCCAACAGGGCGCAAAAATTGCCAAGGCCCAGGGAATCCAAACGGCCATTTTCAGTCACAACGACCCTGATAGTCTTGAATTGACCCTGGCAAAGTTCCGCCCCTATCGCCACGCCATCATTGCGATAGACGGGGTCTATTCGATGAGCGGATTGCTCCCCCCATTGGTCGAGTTTCAGCGAATCGCCCGGGAAAATCGCGCGGTGCTTTATGTGGATGATGCCCATGGCACAGGCGTTTTGGGTGAGCGTGGTCGGGGAACGGTGCTTGATGCCCTGGGGAATTACGACAACACCCTGGTTGTTGGTTCGCTCTCCAAGGGATTGTCCTGTTTTGGCGGATTCATCGCCTGCAATCCCGAAATCAAGTTCGCGCTGAAAGTCCGATCCGGGCCGATGGTTTTTGGGGGTCCGGTTCCGCCTCCCTACCTCGAGGCGATCTGCGCGGTCATGGATATCATGGAGTCGGACGAGGGGCTGGGTCTTTTGTCAACCCTCCATGAAAACATGCGGCTTTTCAATCGTTTGTCCCAGGAGGCCGGTCTTTCGCCCAAGGGCGGAATCGGCGCGATCGCATCGATCCCGATCGGCGACGAGACCTCCACATTGACGGCGGGAAAAATCCTGTTTGAACGCGGTTTTTATGTCCAATCCGTGATCTTCCCCGCCGTGCCCCATCATCAGGGAATTCTCCGGGTCCAGATCAACGCGAACCACACACAAAGGGAAATCCGGCAACTCGTCGAGGCCCTTGGGGAAGTGGTGGCGGAGGTTTGCGCCACGGTCGAATGCGCCCCATCCGATTCGGGACAATCCGCGGAAGCCACATCGATCTGATCGAAAATTTCACGACCCAAAACGAAGAAAGGGCAAAGGATCATCCTTTGCCCTTTGTCAATCAA
This sequence comes from uncultured Singulisphaera sp., assembly GCA_963923115.1. Taxonomy (GTDB): domain Bacteria; phylum Planctomycetota; class Planctomycetia; order Gemmatales; family Gemmataceae; genus SYLG01. Next base: position 2,851 of record CAWUOD010000018.1, on the reverse strand, counting down.
GAGGCTTGGGGAAAAGGTCCTGGGACAGCCCTTTCCCCCAAAGTGCTTGATCCCCGGAACTCCGATTAGCCCCAGGTCACCAGGTTGGGTTCCAGTGGCGTTGCCAAATTGGAATGGTTGGGAAGAACCCTTATGCGATAGCCGTAGCGACCCGCGGCATCACACACCACTTTGCCTTCGTAGGTTTGCCACCCGTCATGGACAGGCCCCTTTGCCTCAAGCGTGAGCGTGTCGGGCTCATGCACATCCCCATGACTGTCGAGGTGTCCATGACACGACTGCACGAGCAGGTCCGCGGGGGCCAGGCCTCCAAGATGAACCCTTGCGACAAAGGTCATGGTTCCGCCCATGTCGTGGGAAGCGCCATGTTGCGTGAGATCATCGATCCGGATCGAGGACCAGTGGTGGGCGACCTTTTGCCTCCATCCGGCGAGTTCCCGCCCCGCCCGCATGGCCGACGCGGCGAGCCTGTCATGGCGCTCAAGCGATGGAATATAACAGCGATCTGTATATTCGCAAACCATGCGCCCGGTGTTGTAAACCGGGGCCAGGGTGGATATGGCCCGTTTCATCCGGCCAACCCAGCCTTTTGGAACGCCATCCGAACCGCGACGGTAGAACAGGGGAACGATCTCCTGTTCGAGCAATTCATAAATGGAACGGCTTTCGATCTCGTCCTGGTAGGCGAGGTCGCCATACTCCTCGCCCGCGCCGATGGACCATCCGTTTGTGCCGTCAAAGCCCTCGACCCACCATCCGTCAAGGACGGAAAAGTTGAGCACTCCATTGGCGGCTGCCTTCATCCCCGATGTGCCTGACGCCTCGAGCGGGCGACGGGGATTGTTCAACCAGATGTCACACCCCTGGACCAGATAACGGGCCGTGCTCATGTCGTAGTCCTCAAGGAATACGATCCGGTTACGAAGCTCGGGCCTGCGCGCGAAGTTGGAAATCTCGGCGATCAGCTCCTTTCCGCCATGATCGTGCGGATGGGCTTTCCCGGCGAAGATCATCTGCACGGGATGATCCTTGCTCAGGAGCAGATTGGATAGCCGCTCGATTTGGCGGAAAATAAGGGCGCCACGCTTGTAGGTGGCGAAACGGCGGGCAAACCCTATGGTTAGCGCCTCGGGATGGAGGAAATCCTCCGCCGCGGCGATTTCCGAGGAGGAGGCGGCCCTCGCCTTGAGCTGGCGGGCGATCCTTGTCCGGGCATAGGCGACCAGGCGTTCGCGGCGTCTTTCGTGCGTGCGCCAAAGTTCCGAATCGGGGATATTGTCGATCCTTTTCCATACCGCGGTTTCCGCGGGGCGCGTCTGCCATTCCCGACCCAGGTAGCGGTCGAACAGGTTGACCATTTCACCGGAAAGCCAGCTTGTGGTGTGAATGCCGTTTGTGATCGAGGTGATGGGCACCTCGTTCGCGCAAAGCCCGGGCCAAAGGTTCTTCCACATGCCCCGGCTGACATGTCCATGCAGGGCCGAAACACCGTTCGACACATTGGCGAGCTTGATCGCCAAAACGGTCATACAGAAAGTTTCATGGTTGTCCGAGGGGTTTTCACGCCCCAGGGCAAGGAAATCATGGAGGCTGATTTTCAATGCCGGATAATAGCCATGAAAATACCGTTCGATCATATCCACGCCAAAACGGTCGTTGCCCGCGGGGACTGGCGTGTGGGTCGTGAAGACCGATCCGGCCGCGACCGCTTCGCGCGCCTCGGCAAACGAAAGGGCGGGGTCGGATTCGATCGCCATCCGGATCCGTTCCAGATTGCAAAAAGCCGAATGTCCCTCGTTCATGTGGCAAACACGGGGCTCAAGGCCCATGGCCACCAGGGCCCTTAAACCACCAATTCCAAGGACAATTTCCTGGCGAACGCGCATGTCGGTGTCGCCACCGTAAAGTCTTGCGGTGATGTTGCGATCCGCCGGACTGTTTTCCTCGACATTGGTGTCAAGCAAAAAGAGGGGCACTTTGCCGACCATCATTCGCCAAACCCGGAACTTCACGGGAAGCTGGGCCATCCCTGTGTCCACGATAAGTGGCGTTCCATCGGGCCGGGTGACCTGAACCATTGGCAAATGGAAGAAATCGTTGTCGGGATAGCGTTCCTGTTGCCATCCATCCACCGTGAGATACTGACGAAAATACCCTTCCCGATACATAAGGCCAACGGCCGCCAGGGGAATCCCCAGATCGCTTGCGGCCTTCAGATGGTCGCCCGCGAGGACACCAAGGCCCCCCGAGTAAACGGGAACGCTTTCGTGAATGCCAAATTCGGCCGAAAAATAGGCCACCACAGGTTTGCCATGATGCGCGGATGGGGCAATGTCGGGATGTGTCTCGTCAAACCACGCATCGCCTTTCATGTAGGCGTCAAAATTCGCCTCGACCTTGTCAAGTTGGTTGAGGAAACCCTGGTCTTTCTCCAACTCGCGCAGCCGTTCCTGGGGAACAGCGCTCAACATTCTCACAGGATTATGGTCGGTTTCGTTCCAAAGTTCCGGCTGTACCCGACGAAGCACCGTGATGGCATCGTGATTCCAACACCACCACAGATTAAAAGCAAGCTTGCGAAGGGCCTCAAGCCTGGCGGGAACCTTGGGTTGGACTGTAAAGATGCGGGGTTTGCTTGTCGGTGGCACTGCGCCCTCTTCTCTTTTTCGCACGCGGATTAGCGAGGCATCATTTCCCCCAAGGGAAAGACACCCATCCCAAATTTAGAGAGAGGTTGCCACAAGATATGGGCAAATCAGGTATGTGGGAAAGATGGATCAATTTTCCCCCCCGCCATCGCTGCTATACACATTCAACGAATTCATGGGCCGGAAATCAAGGGGAGCCCTCT